>JACRAM010000067.1 GCA_016213405.1 Bacteroidota bacterium | reverse complement strand
GACATCTTTCATAATTCAAATAAGAAAAAAATATCTGCCACTAAATCACTAAAACACGAAAGAAACACTAAAAATTCTTTTGTGAAATTTTGTGTCTTTGTGTTTTTGTGGCATAAAATGAATTATGAAAGAAATCTATTGATGAATGAATAATTTTTATTTTTCTGCCAACCTCCACGAAGAAGTTGACGGATTGAAAGTTTTTCTGCCAACCTCCACGAAGAAGTTGACGGATTGAAAGTTTTTCTGCCAACCTCCACGAGGAAGTTGACGGATTGAAAGTTTTTCCGCCAACCTCCACGAGGAAGTTGACGGATTGAAAGTTTTTCCGCCAACCTTCACGAAGAAGTTGATGGATTGAAAGTTTTTCCGCCAACCTCCACGAGGAAGTTGATGGATTGAAAGTTTTTCTGCCAACCTCCACGAAGAAGTTGACGGATTGAAAGTTTTTCCGCCAACCTCCACGAGGAAGTTGATGGATTGAAAGTTTTTCTGCCAACCTGAATGAAGAGGTTAACGGATTGAAAATTTTTCTGTTCCTCCGAACGAAAATATTGATGAATTGCTCTTTCATTGTCGTTCCTTCATTATATATTGCCTGCGTTTTCATTTTGTTGATTGATTCTGCACCTATAACGGAGGGTAGTTCTTAAATGTTTCGCGGTTTCTCGTGAACAGGGGCGAAATCTCGTGAGGGCGGGTGTTTTCTCGTGAGCAGGGGTGTTTCAGGCAGCCGAGGAAGGAGAATCGCTGTTTTTATTATACCATCGGTAGTCAGGTTTTAGAATAGTAAATGGGTACAAATAACGAATCATTACAGATTTACAGAAGTGCAAAATATTCGAATCATTCTGTAATTTCGTAAATTGGTATCCATTCGTTATCTGTACCATTGGCGTGGTAAAGCAACAAATACAATCAAAAGATTTCAGGGTTTGAGAGTAACCTTTTTAGTATATCCTCGTAATACGAGTCGGCATTCTTTTCTTCTTTCAACCAAAACAATAAGTACATGAAAAAAATCACTGCTCTCACTTGCTCCTTCGGAGCCATCGCCAGTATAAAGATTGTGCGCGCTCCTTAAATCACACTTCTAATGAAACGCAAGAATGTTATGAGAACTTTTTTATACATCAATGTTTTAATGTTTATCTCCCATTTGTGTTATTGCCAAACATGGTCTACAGTGGGCTCTGTGCCTGCCGGTGCCGGAGGTGCTTTGCTGACAGATACTTTAAATAACCGGTTGTGTGTTGGAGGAAAATTTACTTGGAATGGCACTAACTGGGATTCTCTTGGTTCTGGAATGGGTGGTGTAGCAAATGCTTTTGTAAGAGCATTAGCAATGTATAATGGAGAATTATATGCAGGAGGTTATTTTACAACTGCTGGCGGAAATCCGGCTAATTACATTGCAAAATGGAATGGCATAACTTGGTTACCTGTAGGAACAGGTATGAATGATCAAGTTTCTGCATTGGCTGTATATAATGGAGAATTATATGCAGGAGGTTTGTTTACCGTTGCTGGAGGTAATCCGGCTAATTACATTGCAAAATGGAATGGCACAACTTGGTTGCCTGTAGGAACAGGAGTTGACGATATGGTTTTGACTTTACTTGAATATAATGGGAAACTTTATACAGGAGGATGGTTCACTAATGCAGGAAGTAATCCTGCTAATTATATTGCAAGTTGGGATGGAAGCACATGGTCATCAGTTTGATTAGGAACAAATGGCACCGTTCGGTCGTTTGGAATATATAGTGGGACGCTTTATTTGGGTGGAGGATTCAATATGGCGGGTAATGTGCCTGCTAATAATATTGCCAGTTGGAATGGTTCAGCTTTTGACTCACTGGGTGCGGGAGTAGATGACTATGTCTATACATTGACTGCTTACAATTGTGAATTATACGCTGGAGGTAATTTTGACACTGCTAGTGGGATTCCCATCAACAACAATAAAATAGCAAAATGGAATGGAACAGCATGGAGCGCTGTCGGGTCTGCAATAACATCTGCCGGTATTAACTCTTTATCTGTTTATAATGGCGACTTGTATGTTGGAGGAACGATATTTTCTCCCTGCTTTATGTGTGGCATTCTGAAATGGAATATCCCCATCCCATCATCTCCGAATGCTTCATTCTTTGCTAATGATTCAAATATACAGATGGGCAGCTATATAAAATTTACAAATACAAGTACAACCGGAACAACTGCTCAATGGAGTTTTCAGGGAGGGATTCCTGCAAGTTCCACTGACCTTAATCCAATCATTTATTATCCAAACGTTGGTACTTATGATGTTACACTAATAGCAACAAATTGTGCTGGCTCAGATACTTTGGTTAAAAGCGTTTACATTAAGGTTGATTCAGTCATACACTCCATTGCTTATGGACAATCAACGGATTATATCAATGTAACAATTTACGAAGATAGAAATACAGTATTGCCGGACTTTAGCGCCACTTTTCAATATGAGATTTATTACTACAAACCATCACTTATGATTCTTTAACGAGCCCAATTATATTGTTTATACATGCGCTTAACGGAATAGGAGCACAATATATTAATGTACAAAGCATTGCAGACAGAAGAAACGCTCTTATTGTTTCCCCTACTCCACCACTGAATTTTGCTATAACAACATGGACAGGTGCTTATGATTATGTTGCTGATACTATGACTTGCGGAACAGGGATTCATTTAATTCATATTTGGCTGCCTCACGTTTTTAAACAGATATACCGCCATGTTTTAGCGCGTGAAAACAGAGATTCCATTCCGGTTTATTTTACCGGCTTTTCAGCGGGAGCGCAATGTGTTACAAGGTATATGCTTGTGAGGCAGTTCTTTCCTGATTCCATTCCTATTAAAATGGCTGTTTCTATGTCGCCTGCTGGCTACATATTTGGCACCGATATTTTTAATGATTCCACTATGGTTTTTCCATTCGGTCTAGCAAAAGGGTCAGTTGGCTCTGAATGGGACTGCAAGACCTCTATTTATGATACACTTGACCTTCATTTTTTATGCAATGAGCATGTAGTGCAGTATTATAATGAGAACTATGGAGTGATGGTGGGAACATTAGATACTGCTGCTTATGGCTGGTGGCCACTGACGATAGAAGGATATAGCCGCTATGAACGCGCAAAAAACTTTTATAACTTTTCAGATACCAATGCCATTACGCGAGGCACTACGCTTAAATGGGTTTATGATACCGTGCCGGGCGTTGGGCATGCGGGGGCTACATTATATAGTACAACTGCCACAGGCGACAGTATTCCCATAGTTGAACGTGTACTGTTTGATACTCCATGGCACCCTGTTCCAAACAGCGCGCTTGCAATTGATTTTAGTTCGGATAAAAATATTGTTTCTTTGCCTAATGCCACTGTGCAGTTTTACAACAACACCCTTAATGCAACAAGTTACTTGTGGGATTTTGGAGATGGATATGGCAGCACAGTGGTAAATCCTTCGCATACATACGCATCAGTTGATACATTTACTGTTAAACTCACTGCCAGCAGCGGAAGCGGATGTACTTATACGCTCACAAAGAAGTATTATATCATCGTGAAAAGCGGAATGGGAGTAAATGAAAGTACGATGTACGATGCACGATGTACGATTTATCCTAATCCCACGAGCGGAGTGTTTAATGTGCAGATGAGCCAATTTGAAAATTTGAAAATGAAAGACATTGAAATATATAAT
>JACRAM010000066.1 GCA_016213405.1 Bacteroidota bacterium | reverse complement strand
TTGCAAAAGAAGGTTACTACAGTTTATCGGCAAACTACAAACGATTAAAACTTTATGAAACCGCTGTATGCGTCTAAGCATGTACAGTGGTGTGAGAGGTGGCGAAGTTACTTTGTACCTTCGCTTCCTACTTTAATTTTATCTCCCTTCCCTTCGGAACTTTTCCCTCCCCCCCCGATGGGGGAGGTCAGGAGGGGGCTTGGTGGCTCTTGGGCTATACCCTCTCCATCTCCCCGTCCGCGTCCGTAATCTTCCCTTTCTCAATCGTTACAGCAATCTGCAAATCCTTGTAACCCGCCATCTGTATCGTAACCACATACTTCCCTTCGCGTAACTTCCTTATCTCATAATTCCCCTCCGTATTGGTCCTAGTAGTCATCGTTCGCGTTGCGCCTCGCGCATTCGTTCTGGTTCTGTGCAAAGGAGCATTAACGCTTACCAGCGCCCCCTCAAGCCCTGCGCCCGTAAGTTTATCCTTTATAGTCCCCTTCACACCGCTTCCGCCTCTGCCGCTGTCCACTATAATCCGCGCATTCTTATAGATTTTCCAAAAAGTCTCCTGGCTCGTTTTCAACGTGTCCATCAGCCCATCCATAATCTTAAGCGGCTCATCCATTTCCTTCAGCAATCTCTTCAGCGCCTCCGTAGCGCTCTTGCTGATATTCAGAGCCACCCTCGGCTTCGGTATCATCACCTCGTAGGCGGCAATCGCTCCGTTCAGCGCGTTCACTTCAGTAACTGTTATATTATAAGGTCCCAGCAAACCAATAATCAAGAGAACCTCATCCCTCACAATTTTCAATCGGTCAAGAGTAACCGTATCCCTCACTTTGTCTAATTCCGTACGGCTGTAATCAATTTTTTTCAGAAGCTCGTTGTTCTTGTTCGCCCTTGCAAACGCCTTCATCCCGCCTATCACAGGCAGCGCCTTCTTAATCGCATCCTGTTTTTTGTCTCCCTTGTCAATCGGTATCCCCCTCCGATCCTGTTCCTGTATCCCACGCACACTCTGTATCGCTGCAATGTTGTTTCCAAATCCGCTCACAACAGTAACCATGGCGGGTATCCCGCTCCACAAACCGCTGTTGTCATTCATCACCTTCTGCGTGGCAAGCGCCATGCTCAGCTTATCTTCTTGTTCGTCTTTCATCTTTTTAATTGTTAATTCTTTTGATTGTTTAATAGCTCACATCCAAACATCATGCCACAAAACCCAATCCCTCTGACTTCCCGCTCAATTCCTATTCCACTCCGCTCGATTCCTACACCCTTCCATTCGATTCCGATACCCCTCCGCCCGATTCCTACACCCCTCCGTTCGATTCCTATACACTTCCATTCGATTCCTACACACTCCCTCCCGATTCCTACACACTCCCTCCCGATTCCTACACACTCCCTCCCGATTCCTACACACTCCCTCCCGATTCCTACACACTCCCTCCCGATTCCTACACACTCCCTCCCGATTCCTATGCCCTCCCACCCAATTCGTAGTTCCCAAATACTCATATCTTTGAACTTCTATAATTTCTTATGGCAAAAAAATCTTCTCCGAAAGGAGTCCTTCGGACCTCCATTTTAACTCCTGCCGCGTTAGAGTTTCTCCGCAATTATATCAACACACCCTCTCCCACCGGCTTTGAATGCCGTTTGCCTCATGGCGGAAAAACCGGTCAGCAATTGTGGGTGGAGTACATGAAACAATACTCCGATGATTTTTTTGTGGATACCTACGGCACCGCAGTGGGCATCATCAATCCGAAAGAAGAATATAAAATTGTGATTGAAGCCCATGCCGATGAAATATCCTGGTTCGTGCATTACATCACCAAAGACGGATTCATTTATCTCAAGCGCAATGGCGGAAGCGACCATCAGATTGCTCCTTCCAAGCGCGTGAACATTCACACCGAAAAAGGAATAGTACGCGCGGTGTTCGGATGGCCCGCCATCCATGTGCGCGAGCCGGGCAAGGAAGAAAATCCTTCACAGAAAAATCTTTTTCTCGATTGCGGAGTTAAATCGGATAAGGAATTGGAGAAACTCGGAGTGCATGTGGGATGCGTGGTAACTTATCCCGATGAATTCATGGTGCTGAACAATAATTTTTATGTCGGTCGTGCGCTCGATAACCGGATGGGCGGATTTATGATTGCACAGGTTGCCAGATTGATAAAAGAAAACAAAACAAAACTCCCTTTCGGATTATATAGTGTAAATTCGGTTCAGGAAGAAGTGGGCTTGAACGGAGCCAAGATGATTGCCAGCAACATTAAGCCCGCTGCCGCTCTCATCACCGATGTTACGCATGACACGCAGACACCGATGATGAACAAAATTCAGCAAGGCAATGTTGCCTGCGGAAAAGGTCCCGCGCTTACCTACGGTCCTGCGGTGCACAACAAATTTCTCGACCAGATAATTCAAACCGCAAGCAAGAATAAAATCCCATTCCAGCGCGAAGTGGTTTCGCGTTCCACCGGAACAGATACCGATGCCTTTGCCTATTCAGGAAGCGGAATTGCATCGGCACTGATTTCACTTCCGCTTCGTTACATGCACACCACGGTGGAATCAGTTCACAAAGAGGATGTGGAAAGCGTAATCAAACTTATTTATGAAACGCTGCGGGGCATCAAGCGAAATCAGAAGTTCAACTACTTGTAAACAAGGGAATGATGGAATAGCGGAATGATGGGCTGTTTCCATTCTTCCATTCTTCCATTCTTCCATTCTTCCAACATTCCAACATTCCATTTTTATTTTTTGCCCTCTGAATTTTATATTTACATTTGTACAGACAATAATTAAATCATCATGCTGAAAAAAATATTTTTGTTTACTGTTTACTGTTTGCTGTTTACTGTTTTTCTTTCTTCCTGCGGAAACGGAAATAACGATCAGCAAACTTCTTCTACAGATACCGCCACTGCTTCCTCTGCCAATGATACAGGAAAAGTGGATGATCTCACTCAGTTCAAATATGACAAACTCATCAGCAACATTCCAATCCCGTTTGATATTTTGCGTGTTCATGCTGAAGTGCCCTTGATATATAATGCTGGTGCAGTAAATCCAACTTCCAATCTTCCTTATTATTCGTCCAGTATTTCCAAAGCGCTGAATCTCGGAATTTACGGTGGAGATTTAGCGTACAGCATCACGTATGAAAAATTTGAAGACATGGGGAAATACCTGAAGTGCGCGAAAAAACTGGCAGATGATTTAGGAATTCCGCTTGCGTTTGACCAGCAGGCGCTTGGCACGTACAAAAAATACGGAACGAATAAAGACAGTCTTGAAAAAATTGTGTTTGCTTCTTACAGCGAAGTGGATAATACATTGAAATCAAACGAGCGCATAGGACTTGCTTCATTGGTGGTCACGGGCGGATGGCTGGAAGGAATATACGCCACGCTTACTTCGCTCGGCACCATTCCGCGCACCGAAAAATCCCAGGTGCTTTACAAAAAAATATGGGAGCAGAAAAATCATCTCAACATGATTATTGAACTTCTTTCGCAGTTCAATGAGGATGTGAATTATGTTTCTCTGGTTACTGACCTCAATGGAATAAAATCCATTTATGACGGGCTTTCTGTAAAGTCCGACATCAACGAAACAGAAGTTGCATCTCTGGCGCAAAAAGTCGGGGAAGTAAGAGCGAAAATAATCGCGCATTAATTTTTTCTTCCCTACGAATAACGAATTACGAATGATGAATAGAGTTATTCTATTTTGTACATTCGTAATTCGTTATAATTCGTAATTAGCAGGAGATGGCACTTCTCGGAAATATAATCAAGCAGGCAATCGGGCTTAGCAAAGCAATGCCGCGTTCACCCAAAAATGGTTTTCGCATTCAGCAGCGTACTTTGAGAAGGTTGCTTTCCAGGGCTGAGTACACCGCTTTTGGCGAACAATACAATTTTTCAAAAATCCTGAATGAAAAAGAATTGGTGCAGGCGTTTCAAAGTTCTGTACCTACGCATGACTATAATAAAATTTTCCGCAGATGGTGGTATCGTTCGCTGAACGGAGAGCCGTTCATTTGCTGGCCCGGAAAAGTAAAATACTTTGCATTGAGTTCCGGCACTTCGGAAGCATCGAGCAAGCAGATTCCTGTTACGAAGGATATGATTCGCGCCATACGAAGGGCGAGCATGAAACAACTTCTCGCTCTGTCGTATTACAATCTTCCGAAAGAACATTTTGAAAGAGGAATTCTCATGCTTGGAGGAAGCACCCACCTGAACTTTAATGGAACTTATTTTGAAGGAGACCTCAGCGGAATTACAGGAAGCAACCTTCCCTTCTGGTTTCAGCATTTTTATAAACCCGGCAGACGGATTTCCCGAGAGCGAGACTGGAACGCAAAACTGGAAGAGATTGTTCTCTCAGCGAAGAGCTGGGATTTGTCAACTATCTGCGGAGTTCCCGCCTGGGTAACCATTCTGTTCGAGCGCATCATCGAACATTATAAAGTAAAAACCATTCACGACATCTGGCCCAACCTGAATATTTATGTTCATGGAGGAGTTGCGCTTTCGCCTTACAAAAAAGGTTTTGAAAAACTAACCGCCCGTCCGCTCATCTTTATGGAAACATATTTAGCCAGTGAAGGATTTATTGCCTACGATGATAATCCGAATCGCGAAGGAATGAGAATGGTGCTGGATAATGGAATTTTTTTTGAATTTATTCCATTCAATGAAAATAATTTCGGAGCGGATGGAAATCTTAAAGAAAATCCTGAAACACTTTCCATTGGAGAAGTGGGAGAAGGTGTTGAGTATGCCCTGCTGCTGTCCAACTGTTCCGGTGCATGGAGATATTTGATTGGCGACACAATAAAATTTACTTCGCTGAAGAACCAGGAAATAATCATTACCGGAAGAACAAAGCATTTTCTGAGTTTATGCGGAGAGCATCTTTCTCAGGACAACATGAACCGTGCGATTGAACTCGTATCGCACGATTTGAACATTGAGATAAAAGAATTTTCTGTTGTGGGAATTCCATACGGCTCGCTCTTCGCCCATAAATGGTATATCGGAACAGATGATGTTGCCGATAAAAAAATCCTGAAAGAAAAACTTGACGAATATTTAAAAACGCTGAACGATGATTATCGTGTTGAACGAATAGCCGCGCTGAAAGATGTGATTGTGGAAATACTTCCTTCCTCTGTATTTTATGAATACATGGAGAAGAAAGGAAAAATGGGGGCTCAAAATAAATTTCCCCGCGTGATGAAAAACAAGCACCTTGCAGAGTGGGAAGAATTTCTGAAACAAAAACATGCAGTTAAAATTTAGTTTATGTAATGTTTAATTCGTTAACAAATGCAATTTTAGATGGAATATTATTGGGATTTACACTCGCAATTCTTACTGGTCCTGCCTTTTTTGCGCTTCTGCAGACGAGCATACGCAACGGATACAAATCAGGAATAGCTTTCGCCATAGGTGTTTTTATTAGTGATACAATAATTATTTCGCTTTCTTATCTCGGTGCCCTTCGACTTTTCAATGATCCGAAAAATAATTTCATCATAGGAATTATTGGCGGAACCATTCTCATTATGTTTGGCATTTTTAATACGTTTCAAAAACATCCACTTGAAATGGAAACACGAGAGGGAGATATGGAAAAACTTCTTTCGAAAAAAACTACTTTACCTATGATCGCTCTCAAAGGATTTGCTATTAACCTCATTAATCCTTTTGTGATAATTTTTTGGCTTGGGGTTGTTGGTACAGTAAGCACACATTCTGATTTTTCTCAATTCGATATTATTACTCTTTTTGCTACAACGCTTCTTACAGTTCTCGGAACAGATATTTTGAAAGCAATAGGTGCAAATAAAATCACTAGTTTCCTAAGTCCGAACATTCTTCACTGGATCAACCGCATTGCGGGAATCATTCTGGTAATTTCAGGAATAATTATGATTGGAAGAGTTGTAAAGGCATTTCTCTAAAGAGAACAGTAATTAAGGATTAGGGAGTTGGATTTTTTTTACCGCCAACGACCAACTATTTTTTTTCTTTCTCTTGCGGAACATCTGATACTATCCTGTTCGTTCGGTTTGCCACTTCCCAGGCAGTGTAGAAAACCAATTGCGCCCGTTTAGCCAGCAAATCAAAATTTATTTTTGAAACCTCATCTGTTTCCTGGTGGTAATCTTCGTGCGTGCCGTTGAAATAAAAAATAATGGGTACTCCTTTCTCTGCGAAATTGTAGTGGTCAGAACGGTAATAAAAACGGTTCGGGTCGTTAAGGTCGTTGTATTTGTAATCAAGCTTCAGTTTTGTGTAGGTTGAATTTGCATTTTCATTTATCCTGTGAAGGTCAGTGCTGATTTTATCGGAGCCGATGATGTATAAATAATTAATGCTGTCTTTGTGGCTGTCATCTGTTCTGCCAATCATATCAATGTTCAGGTCGCAGACGGTGTTCGCTATAGGAAAAACCGGGTTGTCAGTATAGTAGGATGAGCCAAGCAATCCCTTTTCTTCGCCCGCGACTGTCATGAATACCATTGTGCGTTTGGGGGTGAAGCCTGCTTCTTTCGCCAAAGAAAATGCTTCAGCAATTTCCATAACACCCACCGTTCCCGAGCCGTCATCATCCGCACCGTTAAAAACTTTTCCGTCACGCACCCCCAAATGGTCGTAATGAGCGGTGACAAAAACAACTTCATCTTTGAACTCGTTTCCCTGAATCATTCCCAGAACATTTTCTGAATAGATTTTATCCTCCCTGTTTTTGATTTCAATTTCAAAATAATTTTTTATTTCAAAGGAAAGTGGTTGTTTTGAAGTGCGGATTTTGTTCTTGATGTCATCCACATTCATTTTTTCTGAAGAGAGAATTTCATTTGCGGTTTGGATGGAAAGCCCGATTTGTGGAATTTTTTTTCTTTCTTCTTTTTTGTCAGATAGTTTCTCTTCGGATTTATCAGAGTTCAGTTTTAAAGTGGGAGATTCCAGAAAATTTTTCAGGAATTGTATGTTTGCTTCAAAGTTCATGTTAATGACCACAAGTGCGCTGGCTCCCTTGCTTTTCGCGAAGCGGGATTTTTTCCGGAAGTCACTGGTCCAGTCGGAAAGTTCTTTTGTGCCTGTCAGGAAAGAAATGGAATCCTCACGGATTGGCTCTCCACCAAGCACAAGCAGAATTTTATCTTTCACATCTGCGTTTTTGTAATCATCATATTTTTTATCTGAAATGCCATATCCGAGAAAAAGAATACTCTTCGATTCAAGGTTCAAATCATGCCCTAAAGGAAAAACATAAAAGTCGTTGTAGTTTTCATATTTTTTTCCTCCTATTTTCAAATCTGCACCTTCAGGAGTATTGAGTGTAAGCGGAAATTTCTGGAGATAAGTTGAATCGGTAACGGATTTCAATCCGATCTTTTTGAAATCATCTGCAATGTATTTTGCCGCTTTCTTTTGTCCTTCCTTTCCCGTTTCACGTCCTTCATATTCATCTGAGGCGAGAATAGAAAGATGTTTCTTCGCGTCTTCTGCAGTAATCGTTTGCGCGAACTTCATTGCGGTTTTGTCCAGTGATTGAGAAAGAAGTCCCTTCCCTGAAGGGATAAGAAAAAGAAGAATCACCATCCCTAAAGTGAAAAAACACCCAAAAAATTCTTTGCATGCAAAGGGGAAGATCGTTTTCCAGCTTCCTTTAGGTAAGGGGCAGATGGTTTTTCTCGTGTACATATATATAAGGTACAAACCTAACAAATATTTCTTTTTTCTATCTTTACAACGATGAAACAAGTTCAGCGACAACTCATCAATCTTCAAATTTAAAATAATGACAACCCACACAGAGCCAATCAATAAACTTCAGGAACTTCATAAAAATGGTTTTCCGGATTTTCTTCCTTTAAATGGAACCGATTACGTAGAATTTTATGTAGGCAATGCAAAGCAGTCGGCTTATTACTACCAATCGGCATGGGGATTTGAACTCGTGGCTTACGCTGGATTGGAAACAGGCGTGAAAGACCGCGCTTCGTATGTGCTTCAGCAGGGAAAAATCCGATTAGTGCTCACTACTTCCTTTGACCCGAACAGCGAAATCACCAAGCATGTTGCAACCCATGGCGATGGAGTGAAAGTGCTTGCGCTATGGGTGGATGATGCCGAAAAATCTTTTAACGAAACAGTGAAGCGCGGAGCAAAACCATTTTCTCCTCCGCAAACAATGAAGGACGAATTCGGAGAAGTGAAAGTTGCCAGTATTCATACTTATGGTGAAACCCTGCACACATTCGTTGAAAGAAAAAATTATAAAGGAGCATTTCTTCCGGGATATAAACCCGCGAAATCAATTTTGAAAACTTCTCCTGTCGGATTGAAAGTGGTGGATCATTGCGTGGGAAATGTTGAACTCGGACAAATGAACGAGTGGGTGAAATTTTATGAAGAGGCAATGGGCTTCAAACTTCTCATCACGTTTGATGATAAAGATATTTCTACAGAATTCACCGCACTGATGAGCAAAGTGGTTTCAAACGGAAACGGCTATGTGAAATTCCCCATCAACGAGCCCGCAAAAGGAAAAAAGAAATCTCAGATTGATGAGTACCTTGAGTTTTATAAAGGTTCGGGCGTGCAGCACATTGCACTTCTCACGGAAGATATTATTTCAACCGTAACCGAACTTCGCAAACGCGGAGTGGATTTCCTCTATGTACCCGAAACCTATTATGACGATTTATTCGCGCGCGTGGGAAAAATTGACGAAGACGTTGAACAGATAAAAAAACTAAACATTCTCGTTGACCGTGATGAAGAAGGATATTTGCTTCAGCTATTCACAAAACCGGTGGAAGATCGCCCAACAGTTTTTTATGAGATCATTCAGCGCAAAGGAGCGAAAAGTTTCGGCAAAGGAAATTTCAAAGCATTGTTTGAGGCGATTGAAAGAGAACAGGAACAAAGAGGAACTTTGTAAGTTTGCATAATATTTCATAATCACCAATCATAATCAAAATGAAAAAATTTATTTTACCCTTTACCGGCATCCTATTTCTTCTTGTGTCTTGCGGACCAACGAAGGATGATGCCATAACTTTTAACGACCGCATAGTCTCTATTCAGAAAATGTGCCTCGCTGCGGAGGGAAGTTTTTATGATATATGCGATAAATTAAATACTGACGATATAAAGAAAGCTTTAGCGGATTTCAAAAGCAATGTAACTGCCTGCGCGGAAAAGGTTGAGAAAACAGAAGCGCACAAGGATTTTGATGCGTATAAACAGAGTGCCGTTAATTTAATAAAGGCGTATAAAGGCATGCTGGATGTGGAGTTTACAGAATACGCGCGGCTTTACAGCATCCCCAGCGAAGAATATAGCGCAGAAGATGAGGCGAAACAAAAAGAACTTGCCGCCAAAATAAATACTTCACTTGACTTGCTTAATAAAAACTTCATTGCCGAGCAGGAAAGGTTTGCGGATAAATGGGGATTTACTTTGGAAAAAAAGATGTATTAATTTTTTCACGTTTAGCAAAAATATTTTTAATGCACGCAGCGCAGAATTATATATACATTGTTTTTGCTGTAATCTATATTATTTACAGCATTATCAAAGCTGGAAAAAAAGTAACAAAAAATCGTCCAACCACCATTCCTAATTCATCTTCTCAAAAGAAAGACGAGTTCAAGCCCGTTCAGCCGCCAGAAGCATCTCCCATTCCGAATCATGGAGATGATATGAAAAAAATGCTGGAAGATTTGCTGGGAAGAAATCCTGAAGTAAAAATTCCTGAGAAGCATCCTGATAGCTATCGGGACAAAGTAAAGCATCAGCCAGTTTCCATAAAACCACAGCCCTCAAAAATTACTACACATTCTATAAAAGAAAAAACAATTCCATCTCACGTCCCTTCAAAAACCCACAAGACAGCAGCACAATCTTTTTTAACAGGAGAACAACTTGCTTCTTCAAAGAAAGTTTTTTTGGAATCTGAAGCGGAAGAAGAATCGGTAGTTGATTTTGATATTCGTCAGGCGATTATCTATTCTGAAATCCTGAAGAGACCACAGTACTAAAAAGCCTCTCCCTAACCCTCTCCCAAGGAGAGGGAACCAATATGCAAATCCATTCACATAGAAATTATTTTTTTCTTTTTCTCATTTTGATATTCTCCCTTCCCTTGGGGAAGGGCAGGGGATGGGCACAGTCTTATAATTTCAAAAATTATTCTGCCGAACAGGGACTTCCGTATGTGCAGGTGTATGCGATTTTTCAGGACAGCAAAGGAAATTTATGGACGGGTGGTTATGGAGGGCTCAGTAAGTTTGACGGAAAAACGTTCACCAACTATTCTCCGAAAAATGGTTTGGCAAACCATTGGGTGACTTCGATTGCGGAAGATGCACAGGGAAATATCTGGATAGGAACTATCAGCGGACTGACGAAGTACGATGGAAAATCATTTACAACCTTTACCAAATCGCACGGGCTTTCAGGAGATTACATTAATTCTTTGACCGCTGACAAAAACGGAAACCTCTGGATTGCAACAACAAATGGAATTACGATTTACGATGGAAAAAGTTTTTCATCGCTCACGAAAAAAAACGGATTAAGTTCTGATAATATTTCCCTGATTTACGCGGATAGAAATGGAAATCTTTGGATGAACACGGACAGCGGTGTGAGTAAAATAGTTTTCACGAATAAAAACCAACAAGACAAATCGTTTGATAATTATTCCATCGTGAACGGAATTTACGATTCAACCATTACTTCCATTACCGAAGACGGAAACGGAAATTTATGGTTTGGAACAAATAATGGAGTTGTGAAATATGACGGAGTGAAAGCAACAATTTTCACAACTCAGAACGGATTGTCAGACAACGCGATTCAGGCTGTGATAAAAGACGAACATACCAATGATGTTTGGGTTGGAACGCTGAAAGGGCTGAATAAGATTGCTGAAGACGAGAAAATTTCTGCCTTCCGCGTGAGCAGTGTGCAGAACGGCAATAAAGTCGGAAAGCTTTTTGTAGATGAAGAAGGAAACCTCTGGCTCGGAACTTCCAACGGGCTTTACCGGTTCAGAGACCCATCGCTCGCCACTTTTTCAGATAAAGATGGATTGATTAATCCTTTCATCTTCCCGATTTTCCGAGATCATAAAAAAAATCTTTGGGTGGGAACTTTTGAGAACGGATTCTATAAATACGATGAGAAAATATTTAAAAATTTTACTGAATCGGATGGACTTATCGGAACGCAGATGAATGCAGGAATTGAGGACAAAGAAGGATTTATTCTGATGGGAACAAATAAAGGATTATCCATTTATAATGGAAATGGATTTAAAAATTTTCATGGAAGAAAAGATGGCTTGCATGGCGATTCAGTCACTTCAATTATTCAGGATAGGAAAGGAAGAATTTGGCTAGGTGGAAATAAAGGAGGAACGATTTTTTCCAATGGAAAATTCAAAACATTTGATTTTGAATCGGGCGGGCAAAACTTTGATGTATGGTATGAGTTTGAAGACAGCAAGGGAAATATCTGGTTCGGAACCTATCTGGGAGGAGTTTTCAGGTACAACCCGAAAAATGACATGGGCTCAGTCGAAAAAGCAACGGAAGACATGACAAAAAAACTAAACCTGAAAAGCAAAACGTATCTCGCCATTGATGAAGGCCGTGATGGAAATATTTATATCGGAAGTTTTGACGGGGTTTACATTTACAATACGGAGTCAGGCAACATTTCAAACATCAGTGAGAAAGACGGATTGAGTTCTGATTTGATTTATGTGATGGCGTTTGATTCCTCCTATGAAAATCTGTACATCGGCACCAATCAGGGCGTAAATAAATTTGACGCGAAAGAATATGCAAAGTCAGGAAAAATAATTCTGAAACAATATGGACAGGAAGAAGGCTTTTCCAGCCTGGAAACCAATTCGAACGGAATCTGGCGCGATGATGACGGAACACTCTGGTTCGGCACGGTGAACGGGCTCATTCATTTTAATCCGTATTCGCTTCATCACAATCACATTGAATCCAAGACAAGCATTACGAACATCCGCATATTTTATAATGATACAATTCTTCCTGACAATTCAGAACTCCCGTATTATCTAAACAACATTTCTTTTGAGTATATCGGCATTTGCCTGACGAATCCTGAAAAAGTAAGATATAAATTTCGTTTGGAAGGAATTGACAAAATCTGGTCGCCCGAAACAAAAGAAACCAGCGCCCGCTATCCGAATCTTTCTCCGGGAAAATATGTTTTTAAAGTGATGAGTTGCAATAACGAAGGATTGTGGAATAAAGAGCCGGCAGTTTTTTCTTTTGTAATTCTTCCGCCTGTATGGAAAACATGGTGGTTCAGAATTTCCATGTCGGTAGCGGCACTTATTCTCATTGTGATTTTTTCACGCGTTCGCGCAGAAGCCATCCGTAGAAAAGAAGGAGAGAAACTTTCACGCGAAATTCAACTCGCGAACAACGAACTCAAGGCATTGCGCGCGCAGATGGACCCGCATTTTATTTTTAATTCGCTCAGCTCCATTCAGAGTTTTATTATGACCAAGGATGAAGATTCCGCGCTTCGCTATCTCAGCAAATTTGCAAAGCTCATGCGCATGATACTTTCCAACAGCGAAAAATCTTCCATCACGCTTTGCGAAGAAATCGATTCATTGAAATTATACATGGAACTGGAAGCGCTCAGGTGGGACAACAAATTTGACTATTCAGTGGAAGTGGATTCAAAAGTGGAATTGGACGACTATAAAATACCTACCATGCTCATTCAGCCCTATGTAGAAAACGCCATCATTCACGGAGTGATTCCGAAAACCGATGGAAAAGGAAAAATTGAAGTCAGCTTCTCCCAAACCGACACACATATAATATGTATGATTCAGGATAACGGAATCGGTAGAAAAAAATCTCAGGAGTTCAGAACAAAAACAAATGAATCATTGCACGAATCCATGGGAATGAAAATAACGAACGAACGCCTGGAGGTGCTGAATAAAATTCACCATTCAAACCTCAGCGCTAATTTAATTGACATGGAAGATGAAAAAGGAAATGGACTCGGAACAAAAGTGAAAATATTTATTCCGATTTAATTTCAAATAGTACTTTTGAATAATGATTAAGGCAGTTATTGTAGAAGATGAAAAGAAAAGCAGGGAGGCTCTAGCGCATCTGCTTCAGAAAAATTGCCCGGACATTTCTATCATCGGTGTTGCAGAAACCGTGAAAGAAGGAATTGAAGTTGTCCACAATCAGAAACCCGAACTTATTTTTCTGGATGTAATGCTCCCCGATGGAAGCGGATTTGATGTGCTGGAAAAGGTCAACGACTTAAAGTTTGATGTCATCTTCGCCACGGCTTCAGAAAAATTTGCAGTGAAGGCAATCAGGTACAGCGCGCTGGATTATCTTCTCAAGCCGATTGATGAGGAAGAACTGAAAACCGCTGTGAAAAAAGTGACCGACAGAAAAAGCAACACTTTTTCAGAACAGAACATGGCAGCGCTTCTTGAAAACATAAAAAAAAGCGATGAGCAATTCAGTAAAATCACTTTGCCGACCGGCAATGTATTCGAAGTGGTGTTGGTGAAAGACATTATTCGTTGCGAAGCCAATGATAATTACACCAATGTTTATCTCGCAGATCCGACAAAAAGTAAGGATTCAGAATTTTATCGGAGCGGGAAAAAATTTCTTGTATCGGGAACGCTCAAGCATTATGAAGAACTGCTTCCTGAAAAAGATTTTATCCGCGTGCATCATTCTCACCTTATTAATAAGGAACACATGATCCGCTTTCTCAAAGAAGATGGCGGATATGCCGTGATGAGCGATGGTACCAAAGTGGAAGTTTCAAGAAGAAAGAGAGAAGAGTTTCTAAAAAAATTGAAATAGAAAAAATGTCATACTGAATCCCTGAAGAGGTTTTTTCCCCTTTAGGTAGGGGTATTGCTCTGGATAGTATACCACTTACTAAAAAAATCCTACCACTTACTAAATTTCCCTAACAACTTCTGAAAAGGGAGCGTACATTTGCTTGTGAAAGAATAAAAGCTGCATCAATGGGAACTTCAAAAAAAAATATAATGAGCGCGAAATGGCGCGTTTCGCGCCAAGGAGCCAAAAAAATATTTGGTGATGACATTTATTTATTTATACATTTGCCCGCTCTTTATTTAACCGCCATTCTCTTTCCCCATGTCCCCGATCGAGAAGGCACAAATTTTTTAGAATTGAAATTGAATCGCCAGATATTCAATCCATGCCTTTTTCATAGCGGGCATTTTACTTTTTTACAAACTTCAGAACTTAATCTTTTAAACATTTAGAATATGCTTAAAAAATTCTACGCTGCTTTATTAGTGGCACTTACCGCAGGCACAGTTGCCATGGCGCAATCAGGAACCCTGAAAGGAAAAGTGGTGGATGAAGGAAACGGAGAAGGCATTTCCTTTGCCAACGTTCAACTGGAACAAGGCGGAAACGCGGTGGCGAAAACCATTGCCGACATTGATGGCAACTTCACCATCAAACCCCTTCCCCCTGGGAAATACGACCTGAAGGCAGCTGCTGTTGGATTTCAAACCCTCATTATTGATGGGCTGATTATCGGAAGTGATAAAACCACCTATCAGGACATGAAGGTAAAAACCACTTCAAGCGAACTTCCTGAATTTGTGAAGATAGAATACACCGAACCTCTTATTGACCCGGATACAAAATCTGGCGGAACAGTTACCCGCGAGGAATTTCAGGCGATGCCTTCTAAAAACATTAACTCAGTTGCTGCAACAACTGCGGGCGTGTTTCAAAAAGATGAGGGTAGTAAGTTGAATGTTAGAGGCGGACGGTCCACTGATCCTAACAAAAATGATGTGAATGCAGGTGATTTATCAGGCACTGTTTATTATATTGACGGACAGAAAGTGCGCGGAACTGCGGGGCTTCCACAATCAAGTATCGAGCAGGTATCGGTTATTACAGGCGGGGTTCCTGCACAGTATGGCGATGCTACTGGCGGAGTCATAAACATTACCACGCGCGGAGGTATTCGCCCGGAATATTTTGGCGGAGTGGAATTAATTTCTTCACAGTTTACAGATGCCTATGGCTACAACTTTGCAGGATTAAATATTGGCGGCCCGTTGATGGCGAAGAAAGACAGCGCGGGCAATAAAAATGCAAAGGTTGGTTTCTTTTTATCAGGTGAAGTAACTTCTGAGAAAGATCCTAGCCCATCTGCCGTTGGCATATATAAAGTAAAGGACGATAAATTAAAAGAATTGGAAGAAAATCCTCTTAAACTTTCTGAATCAGGCGGCACATTATTAAATTCAGAATATTTGAGAATGGGTGATCTTGAGCATATTAAAGCCAGACAGAATGTGAAAAAGAACTCCTTCCGACTTGATGGAAAATTGGATTTTAAAGCAACTAATAATATTACACTCACAGTTGGCGGTTCTATGGACTATGGAAATTACCATGACTTTACACTTGAATACGCGTTGCTTAATCCATCAAACAATCCGCAATATATTTATAATACAAATAGGGTGTATGGAAAGCTGACTCATAAACTCGGTCATGCTGTTTCAAAGGATGATAAATCAACTTCTCTGATTCAAAATGCATACTACACCCTGCAGGTTGATTATACCAAATTCAAACAAACAAGACAAGATGATACTCATAAAGACAAATTGTTTAATTATGGCTATATCGGACAATTTATCACCCACAAGGTACCTCTGTATTCTAAAGTGATAGATACAACTGCAGCGCCAGGTATGGATACTATATATGAGCAAGTTGCATGGTCTGATACACTTGTTGATTTTTCCACAAGTACCTATGGAGATTTAAACCCACTCTCTTCTAACTTCACATCTCAATATTATGACCTTGTGCCAGGCAACCCCAAAACCCTTACTGACATTACTGCGGGTTATGGTCTTCAAAACGGAGAGCGTCCGCGTAATGTATATGGTATATGGTATAATTCGGGAAGACAGTACAACGGTTATTACAACATGGATAATTCCCAACTTCGTGTAACAGGCAACTTTTCTGCCGATGTAAAAAATCATGCAATACAAGTTGGTTTTGAATGGGAAAAAAGAGATGACAAATATTGGTCAGTAGCGCCAATCGGACTATGGGGCTTGATGAGGCAATTAGCAAACAAGCAGATTACACAACTTGATACCCTCCTTGTTCAGAATAATGACCCTTCTATTATGCTGACAAGCGGTTCCGTTATTAATCCTGCCTATCCTGTATATACCCATCCTTATATTGTTGATCTCGCATCTCAGTCACAGTTTGACAAATCATTGAGAAAAGAACTTGGCATTACTGATAATCAAAAATGGATTGATATTGATTCGTATGACCCCGGCACTTATTCCATTGATATGTTCAGCGCAGATGAACTCCTTAACGATGGATCTCCTTATGTTACTTATTATGGATATGATTACAAAGGAGAGAAACTTTCCGGCAAGTCCGCATTTGACATGGCTGCTCTGGAAAATTTCTACAAGGAAAAAGATGGCGATGGCAATCATGTTCGCACTATTCCATCCTTTCAGCCCGTTTATACTGCAGGGTATATACAAGATAAGTTTGACATCAAAGACATGAAAATAAATGTGGGCATTCGCATAGACCACTTTAATGCCAATCAGCCGGTGCTTGCAGATAAGTATCTTCTTAATGAAGCCTATACTATTTCAGAAGACAAATCTGTTTTCCCTGCTAATATGAGCAGTCATCCCGCCAATCTTCCTGCTGATGCTGTAGTATATGTGGATGACGCAAAAAATCCTACTGCAGTTCTTGGCTATCGCGCTGGAGACCAGTGGTACAATGCTCAGGGCGTTCTCATTTCTGATCCGGATGTTGTGATTGCTACGCCATCTTCTACCGGAACTATTCAGCCCATGTTAAAATATCCAAATGAGAAATTTTTGGATTCCTCAGCAGTGAATAAAGTATTTAAAATGTATGATGCACAAAATACATTTATGCCCCGCGTGGCATTTGCATTCCCCATTTCTGATAAGGCAAATTTCTTCGCGCATTATGATGTACTCGCCCAGCGTCCGCCCGCTTACCTTCGTTTTGACCCAACCGACTATCTTTATATACAAACAGTAGGCGGACTTCTTAACAATCCAGGGCTGAAACCTGAGCGCACCACCGACTATGAAGTGGGCTTTACCCAGGTGCTGGATGAACGGCAAACTTCTTCCCTCTCTCTTTCTGCCTTCTACCGCGAAATGCGCGATATGATTCAACAAATCAAACTTATTGATGCATACCCGAAATCATACAATACATTTGGCAACATTGATTTCGGAACTGTAAAAGGATTTACAGTGGCTTACGACCTGCGCAGAACAGGAGGCGTTCAGATGACTGCTTCCTATACGCTGCAGTTTGCAGAAGGAACCGGTTCAGCGTCTAACACTGCCGGTGGCATTCTTGAATCAGGTCAGCCCAACCTGCGTACCACCATGCCGTTGGATTTTGACCAGCGCCATGCCATTGTATTGAATGCCGATTATCGCTTTGGCAGCGGCAAGGACTATCGCGGTCCCAACGCCAAATGGGCAAAGATGATTTTTGAAAACTTTGGAGGCAACCTTGTGTTTCGTGCCGGATCAGGATTGCCCTATACCCGACAGAAAAATGTAACCAGTGGCAATGGCGATAACAGCAGCGCAGTATTATTCACTATTAATCAACGCACTTCCCTGAAAGGCAATATCAACGGCTCTAATCTTCCCTGGCAGAACCGCGTTGATTTGCGCCTTGACAAAAACATTCCGCTCAAATGGGGTGGAGAAGGAGACAAAGCCAGAATATCCAATCTGAATGTGTATGTGCTGGTGTTTAATGTGCTCAATACACAAAATGTAATGAACCTCTACCGTTACACAGGAGACCCAATGGATGACGGTTATCTTCAGGCGCCAGAAAATCAAAACAGCATAGCGGCAGCTACCGACCCGCAATCCTTTAAAGACCTTTATAATATAAAAATGGCTAATCCTACACATTACAGCATTCCAAGACGGATTCGCATAGGAATAACACTTGACTTTTAATGAAGATAGAATAAAGAACATTAAAAATGAATTCTAAAATAACTGTAAATATGAAACACAAAGGCAACCTGTTAATCATCCCCGCATTGATTGCAGCAATCACTGCTTCCCTTGTCACCCTGAGCGCGGTCGAAGGGTCAGCCCGAGAAAATGTAAATAGCGGAAAGGTTATTAAACCAGCGCCTGCAATTTTCCTGTCTGCTCCCTGTGCGGCAGCAACTGCGCAAACCGATTTGGATGTGAACAATGTTCGCGCACGTATCCTGAACGGTGGAGATATGTGGTGGGACCTTGCCAACGGGCAATATGAAATTCCAAAGAATGGAGGAGTTATGTCCATCTTTGCCGGAGCGCTGTGGATTGGCGGGATTGATGCTGGCAATAACCTGAAAGTAGCCGCACAAAATTACCGGCAGAATGGTAATGACTTTTGGCCAGGTCCGCTTGATACCAGCAATGCATCAATTAATGATTTGGTTTGCGCGCAATATGACAAACACTACAAAATCACCCGAAAAGAAGTGGAAGATTTTGCTAACGGTATTGCACCCGCCACCCCTGTTATTCTTAACTGGCCCGGAAATGGAAATACTTCTATAGGTCAGGCAAAATATCTTGCACCATTCTATGACGGAAATATGGATGGCGTATATGACCCCACTTTAACTTTTGTGGATGCATTAGATGGAATTACAAAGCCGTATGATTATCCCGGGTTTGATATAAAAGGCGTTGGCTGCACATCTACCGGTTGTATTCCTAATGACGGGTTATATGGAGACCAATCACTTTGGTGGGTGTTTAACGATATGGGTAACATTCACGGTGCAACAGGAGGCACGCCCATCGGATTGGAGATTCGCGCACAGGCATTCGGCTTCTCCACAAATGATGAAGTCAATAATATGACGTTCTACAATTACCGAATTTACAACCGCTCCACATTTCAGTTGAACAAAACTTATTTTGGAGTTTGGTGCGATGCCGACCTTGGCTGTTATACCGATGACTATGTTGGATGCAATGTAGAAAAAGGATTCGGATACACTTACAATGGAGATAACAATGATGAGGTTGCCTGTACCTCTCCGGGATATGGTCTTAATCCGCCCGCCATAGGAATTGATTTTTTCCGCGGACCGATTGCAGATGCTGGCGATGGAAAAGATAACAACCGAAATTGCACAGTGGATGAAGGTTGCGAGCAAATCCTCATGTCAAGATTCCATTACTATAATAACAATGCTACGGTAACTGGCGAGCCTGCTGCTGGTGTCCCCCAAGATTGGTATAACTATCTGAGCGGAAAATGGAAGGACGGCACTCCTGTAACTTATGGAGGTAATGGATATGGTGGAACCACACCATGCTCTTTTATGTTCCCTGGCAATCCATCAACCGATAAACATGATTTTGGAATTGGAGGAACTTGCTCCACTACGCCTATTTTACCCCCATGGGATGAAGTAACTGCCGGAAACGTTCCTGACGACCGCAGGATGCTTGAATCAGCAGGTCCCTTCACACTGATGCCGGGCGCTCTTAATGTAATTACCACTGGTGTGGTATGGGCAAGAGCCACTTCTGGCGGAGCCGCTGCGTCTGTTGAACTTCTGAAATTTGCCGACACTAAAGCTCAGGCGCTCTTTGACAACTGTTTCAAGATTACTAACGGACCCGATGCTCCCGAATTAACCATTCAGGAATTGGACAAGAAGTTGATGATTTATCTTTATAATCCCTTTGGTTCTAATAATTACGCGGAAAATTATCCGTACGTTCCCGGTCAAATAGAAAAAGATCCATACATTACTGCAGGTTCAGATACCGCCTGGATATTTGAGGGTTACAAATTATACCAGTTAAAAGATGCTACAGTAAGTGCTGGCGATTTGCACAGCAACAATGGCAACTGGGATCCCAACAAAGTGCGCCCTGTCGGAGTGTATGATATAAATAATGGAGTGACTCAAATTGTCAATTACTACATTGGACAGGATCCGGCCCTCAATTACTGGCAGCCGCACGGAATGGTGGATGAAGGAGCTACCGATGGTGGTCTTATACATTCCATTCCTATCACAACCGATCTTTTTGCCACTGGCAATCCCACCTTAATCAATCATAAAACTTATTACTACATGGCGGTTGCTTATGGATATAACAAGGGGGAATTAACTACTGATCCAAGTAACCCTCCGGGTTATAACCTCCCTTATGTGGAGGGGCGCAGAAATGTAAAATTATATTCCGCCATACCACACATTCCGGTAAGCGGTTCAGGCGATACAGATATGCATACCGAATATGGAGACACGCTTCCTGTTAAAATTACCCGCATTGAAGGAAACGGAAACGGAGGTAATGTGCTTGACTTCACAACTGCCACAGTAGATTCCATACTCGCAAGCGGTGTTTACTCTTATACAAACCCCAATAATGCTCTTTATGAAAAACCTGAGTACGAATCTGGAAAAGGTCCGTTAAGCGATTTTGAAGTTATTGACCCGCTTAATGTTAATTTACCTGCCGGCACTACTTTCACACTTTGGTTTATTCCGGATAGCACTTCCGCTTCCACTACAGTAAATATTGCAAACTCAAAATGGAAATTAAAAAACAATACCACTGGTGTTACTATTAGTTCAGAGCATGTGATTAAAACGGGCATAAAATACTTGTTTACTAACTGGGGCTTGTCCCTTACCATTGAACAGATAGCCAACTGCGGCTCTGTGGATTCTAAAAATAATGGATTCTTAAATGCAAGCATGTCATCAAATAGCTGGCTGACAGGATTTGCCGATGGAGATACTGCTGATTATACCAACTGGATACGCTCTGGTGCAGCAACAGGCACAGGTTTTTCTGGTGATTATGTTGGCTATGACGATGGATCAGACTACGAAAAAGTAATTGGAGGAACCTGGGCGCCTTACCGCCTTTGTGCAACCAGTCAAACCACTCCTTTATCATCTGCAAAATACTACGGAGGTCCCGCTTGGAAAAGCAACTGGATGACTCAAACAAAAATGTATGATCTTGCCAGCGTAAATGTGGTTTTCACAAGCGATAAAACCAAATGGACTCGCTGCGTAGTGCTTGAAATCTGCGATGATGTGGCATTTGCTGAAGGAGGACAACGAAAATTAGATAAGAGAAAAGCAAGATCAGTAGATAAAAACGGAAATACAAATCCATCTAACGTTGTTTCTACCAACCCAAGTGATGCTAATTATATTGATACTGTGGGCATGGGCTGGTTCCCCGGTTATGCTGTCAATCTGGAAACTGGCGAACGCCTCAACGTCTGCTTTGGAGAAAACTCTGCACTCACGCAATCAGTGGGAGCCATTAGTTATGATACGCTTGGGTTAGGAGGTACATTTCAAGCCGCAGATATAGTTACAGGAATGACCTCCGGTGCAACGGGAGTTATTGTTACCGATAACGATACTACGATGAGAATTAAAAATATTACAGGTACATTCAGTATTGGAGAAACCATCACAGGATCAGGTGGTGATACTGCTGTTGTTTCTACATATACCACCTTTGAGCAGAATGGCAGAGACATGATATGGAATCCTACTTCTGTAAAATATGCGGCAAATCCATGGGATGCTTCAGGAACAGGTCCCGTATTGGGCGGTATGCATTACATATATGTTTTTGGCCATAACCGTGAGAAAAGTTCAGGCGCTGTATATGATATTAACATTCCCCGCTATGATGCAGGATTCAAAATGGATTCTATGTTAAGCATAAATAATGGGCAGCCAACGGACACGCCTAAGAAAAAAGTATTTAAAGATGCTATGTGGGTGAACATTCCGATTCTTGCAACCGGTCACAGCATTCTCGAAAGCGATGTCACTGTTCGCCTTCATGTAGCCAAGCCGTATAAAAAAGGATATTCACCTGCATACAGTCTTGGCGTACCTGCGACTGCAGATACTGTTTATGGGGACACATATGAGGAAGTAATTGGTTACAACACATTGTCGGGGACATTCATCAAGGAAACAGTTACAGGAGGAAATCCTCTTGCAAAGGGAGTTATCGATACCGTTAACAGTTCCACCATGTGGATTAAATCCACTTCTCGTACATTTAGTGTTGGAGATACTATCACAGGCGCGACCAGTGGCGCTAAAGCTGTTATTTCTACATACACAGCCGCTGCTCAAAACAACAACTACCCTATGTACACGTTTAGCATGGGCGTTTTGGAAGCACCTCATCTATTAGATCATACGGATGCACTTGATCCGGTTACTGCGCTCGATTACATCAAGGTTGTTCCTAATCCTTATTATGCGTATTCTTTGTATGAAAAGAATTCGTTGGATAACCGCGTTAAAATTACCAACCTGCCTGCAAAATGCACAGTATCAATTTACAATTTGAGCGGAACACTTATTCGCACATTCAAGAAAGCAGCAGAAGTTACCAATCATGAACCCTATGGATATGACAGCAACGGTAACCCGGAACCTACTCATGACGGCTCGCTGGATTGGGATTTGAAAAATACTGCCGGCATTCCCATAGCAAGCGGTGTTTACATCATTCATGTGGAAGTTCCCGATGTAGGCGAGAAAATAGTTAAATGGTTTGGCATCATGCGGCCGATTGATCTTGATTCGTTCTAAACAAATCATCGAAAAACGAAAAGCAACAACAAGAAAATAATCAGTGTAATCTTTTATAATATGAAGCATACAACAAAAAACTTGTCCCCCACTCGTTTCGGGATTCTGACAACAGTTCTTGCAGGCATCATCCTGTCAGGAAATGTATTTGCAGGAAATCAGGATCGCTCCGGCCAGGCAGGAGCGCCCGAACTGCTCATCAATCCATGGGCAAGAACTTCAGGATGGGCGGGAGCAAACATTGCTGGTGTTCGTGGCTTAGAAGGACAGTTTCTGAACGTTGCAGGAACTGCCTTTACTAAAAAAACAGAATTGCTTTTTGCCCGCACCAACTATCTGAAAGGAAGCGACATTAATATTAATGCTTTTGGCTTTTCTCAAAAAGTCGGAGCCTCAGGCGTATTGGCGCTTAGCATAGCTGCTATGAACTTTGGCGATGTGGAAGTTACTACCACTGAATTGCCTGAGGGTGGCTTAGGAACTTATTCCATCAATTTTATGAATATCGGATTGTCTTATGCAAAAGGATTCACCGACCATATTTTTGGCGGCATGTGTGTAAGAGTCATCAACCAGCAGATTCCGGATGCAAGGGCGGGGGGAATGGCATTGGATGCAGGCATTCAATACGTAGCCGGGAAAAGCAACAATGTTCACTTCGGAATCTCACTTAAAAATGTAGGACCCAAAATGCAATTCACCGGTGATGGGCTTTCTTTCCGCACCTTGATTGATAACGGAACCACAACCGGTTCTTCAATGACCGTTGACCAGCGCTCAGAGTCATTTGAATTGCCCTCTCAGGTAAACATTGGCGGTGCTTACGATTATTATGTAGGCGGAGATACTGCAAATAAAACGCACAGAGTCACTTTAGCAGGGGCGTTCATTTCCAATTCATTCACCAAAGATGAATTCAGACTTGGTGTAGAATACGGTTTCAAATCTTTTCTTATGCTTCGCGCAGGATACGGCTTTGAAAAAGGAATCGGCACCGATGATGATACAAAAGACAACTACCGCACTACAGCGCAAAAAGGGCTCAGTGCCGGTTTCACCATCGAACTGCCTCTTAACAAAGAAAAGGGTTCAACATTCGGGCTGGATTATTCGTATCGCGCCACATCACCGTTTGACGGAACACACAGCATTGGAGTTAGAATGAATTTGTAAGACACAGAGATTTTCTTACCTTTGTTCATGGATTATCCAGACACCGATTCGTCTGGATAATCTTTTTTAATTACTACACAAAGCAATACCATTTTATCATGTCAACCAGTTACGTTACGGAAGAAGGACTTAAAAAATTGAAGGAAGAACTTCTTCAGTTAAAGACCAAGGAACGCCCCTCCATTTCAAAGCAGATTGCCGAAGCCCGCGATAAAGGTGATTTATCCGAGAATGCGGAATACGAAGCTGCCAAGGAAGCGCAGGGCATGTTGGAGATGAAGATTTCCAAGCTGCAGGAAATCGTACGCAATTCAAAAGTGGTGGACGGTTCCAAGATGGACAACTCAAAGGTCTCGATCCTTTCAAAAGTTAAAATTAAAAACACAGCCAACGGAAAGCTGATGACCTATCACATTGTTCCTGAAACAGAAGCCAACCTCAAGGAAGGAAAAATTTCTGTTGATTCTCCCATTGCAAAAGGACTGCTCGGGAAAAAAGTAAAAGACAAAGCAGAAGTTTATGCACCAGCAGGCAAACTGACATTTGAAATCATTGAAATAGGAAAATAATGCCGACCATTTTTTCTAAGATTGTCGCTGGAGAAATTCCCTGTTATAAAATTGCCGAATCGGATAGCTGTCTTGCTTTTCTGGATGTGTTTCCTCTTGCAAAAGGACACACGCTTGTGATTCCTAAAAAAGAAACCGATTATGTTTTTGACATTGGCGATGAAGAGTTTACAGGATTGCAATTATTCTCCAAGAAAGTTGCCGGGGCAATTGAGAAAGCAATTCCCTGCAAACGAATTGGCGTGGCAGTGATTGGGCTGGAAGTCCCGCACGCGCACATTCATTTGATTCCGATCAACCATGTGAGTGACATTAATTTTTCCCGCCCCAAGCTGAGTATTCCGAAAGAAGAAATGGAAGAGATAGCAAAAAAGATTCGTGAACAGTTATAATGATTTTTTCCCTGCGCTGATTTTTCTTTCCGGGTTTTCCGCCAGAAAAGATTTCCATCCTGAAAATTTCTTTTGAACTTTTGATGAATTATTTTGAAGTGCCTGCATGTTGTATTGGAAGTAATGACACAGGGCAGCACCCAACGCATCCGTTGCATCTAAATAATGAAGCTGGGAGAAATCAAAGGTTCTCCCCGAAGGAGAGGATTCCCGCCTGCCGGACGGACAGGTAGGAGGGGCTAATATTTTCTGAAGCATTGCCGCCACTTGTTCTTTCGATGCGTTTCCGTTTCCTGTTATGGAGTGTTTTATTTTTTTCGGTGCATATTCAAAAATAGGAACTTCTCTGACGAGCGCTGCAGCAATGGCAATTCCCTGCGCCCGCCCGAGCTTCAGCATGCTCTGAACATTCTTTCCGAAGAAAGGCGCTTCAATAGCGAGTTCATCGGGCTTGAACTGTTCTATGAGTTCAACGGTTCCTTCAAAAATCCTTTTCATTTTCAGCGGCTGGTCTTTCAGCTTTTGCATGGAGATGATTCCTGCACCCAATAGTTTGATTTCTTTCCCTACCAGATGAATGGCTCCGTAGCCCATTATGTTGGTGCCAGGGTCTATGCCTAATATTACCTTGTCGTTCTTCATTGAAAAGATTACACCGATTATTTTTGATTACACCGATTTCCTCTGCTTATCTTTGCCGATAACAAATGTAAAGCGGATTATAAAGTTTTTATTGATGAACCTTTTTTATTTACTAACATATATTGTTTGCCTCGCTTATGCTGCGCTGATGATTTCTTATTTTATCGGATGGAATAAAACATTAGCTGTTAAACCTGAAACATTAAACCTGAAACCTGAAACTCGCGTCAGCGTAATTATTCCTGTCAGAAATGAAGAAAAAAACATTCAGAATATTCTGCACCATCTTTCAAAACAGGATTATCAGAAAGATAAATATGAAATTATTGCTGTAGATGATTTTTCGGAAGATAAAACCATCGAACTGATTCAAGCGGCAAACATTTCTAATCTGAAGCTTATCCGGCTGATAAGTGGAGGAGGGAAGAAGCAGGCAATAAATGAAGGAATAAAAAATGCAAGCGGAACGCTGATTATCACCACCGATGCCGATTGCGAAATGGGAGAGAAGTGGCTTTCAGCTATCGTTGCCTTTTATGAAGAGCATAAACCAAAAATGATTGTAGCGCCCGTTCTTTTAAGTCAGGAGTCAGGAGTCAGGAGTCAGGAGAAAAAATCCAAACTACAAACTCCGAACTCTCAACTCCCAACTTTTTCTGAAATCATACAATCGCAGGAAATGACGGTTCTTACTGCTTCCGCCTGTGCATCGCTTTACTGCAATTCACCTGTTCTTTGCAGCGGAGCAAATCTTGCGTATGAAAAAGACGCATTCAATGATGTGAATGGGTTTGATAACATTGACAAAACTGCAACGGGCGATGATGTTTTCCTGATGCTGAAGATTCACAAGCAGTTTCCGAATACAATCAAATACCTGAAGTCAAATGATGCAGTTGTATTTACACATCCTGAAAAAGAAATTTCTTCCGCTTTCAGCCAGCGCAAAAGATGGGCGTCAAAGACATTCTTTTATGGGTTCAGCCATGTAACAGGGATTGCAATACTAATATTTATGATGAATTTTTTAGTTCTTCTGTCAGGAATCCTGTCCGTCATAAATGTTAAATTTGCCTACGCCCTGATTACAGCGCTTCCGATAAAATGTATAGTTGATTTTATGCTGCTACAATCCGCATCCTCCTTTTTCGGAAAGAGAACTTATCCTGTTTCGTTTTTCCTCGCTTCTGTTTTGTATCCGGTATATGTAAGCGTCATCGGACTGATTTCTCCATTTACTAATTATTCCTGGAAGGGCAGACAATCATAAAATATGTTCGGCAGGATCATAAAGCGCAAGCGTTCGTCTTATTCATTCTCTGCAATGATGTGGCATCGCCTGCGCAGAAATAATTCTGCCATATTCGGAATGGTCGTCATAGGAATTTCTATCATCATTGCATTGCTCGGCTACTCCATCACTCCTGATTCCACACCCTACGGAAATTTACAATTCCCCGAACTGAACATCAAAAAGCCGGGATTTAAGATGCGGTTTCTGAAGGTGAGAAAAAATGATAATACTGCCAACGTGGGTTTTTTTTCCAAGATGCAAAACGGAGAGCCCAACATCTGGCAGATGATTCCGCTCTACGATTATTATTTTGAAGGAAACGATATTGTGGTGGAGGAATATACGGGCGCTGAACATAACAACGGAGCCGAGATTCGGTTTAATGTGGCGGATGTGATTTATGCCATGGACCTGAACCAGCCGTTTCACAGTTATCCCAATCGCGGCATCATGGAATTTTATAAAGTCGGTGACTCTTCTCTCATCAGTCTTCCCATTGAAGAATTGAGGCATGAAGTGGAAGCAAATTACATAGTGGAAAGAAAATACTGGCTCGGCACCGACAGATTAGGAAGAGACATGCTCAGCCGTTTGATGCTTGGCACAAGAGTATCGCTTACGGTCGGATTAGTTTCAGTTTTGATTTCTCTTTTTATTGGAGTGGCTATTGGAGCCACAGGCGGATTTTTCCGCGGATGGGTGGATAACATTATCATGTGGCTCATCAACGTGGTGTGGTCCATTCCGACTTTACTTTTAGTTATCGCCATCACGCTGGTGCTCGGAAAAGGATTGGTGCAGGTATTCATTGCGGTGGGCTTAACCATGTGGGTGGATGTGGCGCGCGTGGTGCGGGGGCAAACACTTGGTATCCGCGAACAGGAATTCATTGAAGCGGGCAGAGCGCTTGGCTTCACGAATGTCCGCCTGATCTTCCGCCATGTGCTTCCGAACATTCTCGGACCGGTCATCGTAATTTGCGCTGATAATTTTGCCAACGCCATTCTGATTGAAGCAGGATTAAGTTTTCTCGGATTGGGTGCGCAGCCGCCCACTCCCAGCTGGGGAGCAATGATCAGCGAACACCGACCCTATATTACAACTGATGCCGCCTATCTCGCCATCATTCCCGGGCTTGCCATCATGCTCATGGTGCTTGCCTTTGTGATTCTCGGCAATGGTTTGCGCGATGCCATTGATGTGAAAGCCGCACAGAAAGAACAGGTGCTGGGGTATTAAGGAAAAGAAACTTATTTTCCTTTCAGCCGCACAATTTCCTTCAGATAAGCATTTTCATTTTTCAGTTGTTCGTTTTCTTTTTCCAACCGAGAAATTTTTTCCATGAGTTTTTTTTCAGCGGGAGAATCTCCGTTTTCGCGCAGGTATTGAAACATATCGTGCTCCAGCGCGGCAGAAATTTTCTCCAGCAGTTTCGGGTGAATGTGTTCTCTTCGGAACATATCGTACACGGTTTGGTTGCTTCTGCCGATGAGTTGCGCGAAGGATTCTGCCGAAAGGTTTTTCTGCCGTAAAATTTGCCTGAGTGTTTTTCCTATGTGCTTCATGGCTGCTGATATTATCTGGAAATTTTCTGATTTACTCTTGAGATTTCCTGATATTATTTTGAATCTTCCTGATTTTATCTGAAACTTTCCTGATTGTTTCTTGAATTTTCCAGATGCTATCTGGAGTTTTCCAGCTTTTATCTTGAACTTTCCAGATTTTATCTGGAAATTTTATGTTTTGAGCAACAAAAAAATCCCGATCTATCGGGACTTTCTTTGTTTTCGCTTCAATTACGAAGCGGGTTTAACCGGTGGAGGAGGCGGAGGCAGTTCTTCAACAGTGTCTTGTTCTGCCCGGTCAAAAAACTCCTGAAGTTCACTCACCACGTCATCCAGCCCGGGATTATCGCGGTTGGCGGCTTCTAAAAGTTCTTTTCCTTTCAATGCCGCTTTGTGCGCTTCAACGCCCGCGCCCAATTGCGTGTCTGAAATTTTTTCCATCAACTGCATGATGGGGATACGGATTTCATTCAGGTCGTCAAACCCGGTGAAATCCTGTTCCATTGCCGCCACATTGTAAGAAGAAGGAAGTTCAGCTGGATTTTCTTTCACCGCCTGAATCAAACGCTTCACAAAGGCGTAGCGCTTGTTTCCCATTTTAGGAAGCGATTTGCGCTCGTCCTGCGTGAGGTTGATAAGGGTGGTGCCGCTTGCCTGAAGAAGGACAAGAATGTCCTGCACTTTTTGCTTGATGGCCGCTTTGTCAGCTGCTGACAGCGTAGCCGTAATGTTTCCGTACATAATTTTTTTTGTTTTTTGACCCCTGCCCTAAAGACAACCATTGGTTGCGACCGAAGGTCAGAGGCGTTACTATTTATTTTTTATTTCAGTTGTATAACGTGCAAAATCAATGCCGCAATTGCCGGGCTTATTAACCATAAAAAATATTTTAACACCAAAAATATTTTTTCAGCGCGGGCGTTGGCGCTATGAAAAATTGCCCGGGAAAAATAATTTGAAACCCGAAAAAAGAAGAATGCCTGTTGATAAGTCAGAGATGGTCCGATATTTACACTTACTGCAGCACCACTTTCTCTGTGAAAATTTTACCTGCACCGTTTTGCGCAGGGTCTCCGCTGGTTACTTTTATGAAGTAGATGCCTTTGGCGGGGCAGGCGCGCCATGGCGCAAGGCGCCAAAAGACGCTCCTTCGGAGATTTTTTTCTTATATGTTGAGAAAAAAGCCCTGCTAATCGTAACATTTCTTTAACATCAACGTATCAACCGACACATTGCTTTCTTCTTTTCTAAAAACCAATTCTTACCGCCATGAAAAGAATCTACTATTTAGTCATCGCAGAAATTTTCGTTGCAATTACCCTGCTGCCGGTTTATTCATTTGCACAAAAAATTGCAGCAGGCGATGTTCACTCCATGAAGTTATGCAGCGATGGAACAGTTATGGCATGGGGATATAATGGAAGCGGTCAGTTAGGCGATGGTACTACAACTAATAGTAATATTCCGGTGCAGGTGAGCGGACTTACAGGAATTACTTCCATTGAAACAGGATTTCAACAATCACTCGCCCTGAAAAATAACGGCACGGTATGGGCTTGGGGATGGAACGCATATGGTCAATTAGGAGATGGCACTACCACCGATAGAACTACTCCTGTACAGGTAATCGGACTCACAGGCATCAGCTTTATTGCATCCGCTGTTGCACCCGCTGTTGCAGGTGGAGGATATCATTCTATGGCGCTGAAAAATGACGGCACCGTTTGGGCGTGGGGATATAATGGAGACGGGGCGTTAGGCGATGGCACTAACACAGACAGGCTTACTCCGGTGCAGGTAAGCGGGCTTACAGGAATCATTGCAATATCAACGGAAGCGTATCATTCTCTTGCCTTGAAAAATGATGGAACTGTTTGGGCATGGGGAAGGAACACCTATGGCGCATTAGGTGATGGCACCACCACTAATAGTAATATTCCGGTGCAGGTGAGCGGGCTCACAGGCGTCACCTCTGTTAAAGGCGGAGGTTATTTTTCTCTTGCCCTGCAAACTGACGGCACCGTTTGGGCATGGGGATATAATTTGGAAGGTCAATTAGGCGATGGCACTGCCATTAACAGAACCACTCCTGTGCAAGTGAGCGGGCTCACAGGAGTTGCTGCCGTTAATGGCGGTGATTATCATTCGCTTGCTCTGAAAAATGACGGAACGATATGGACTTGGGGAAGAAACAGCAATGGTCAATTAGGCGATGGCACTACCACTAACAGAACCACTCCTGTGCAAGTGAGCGGGCTCACAGGCATTGCTGCCATTGCAGCAGGATGGCTTCATTCTGCCGCCTTGAAAAATGACGGCACGATGTGGGCTTGGGGATGGAATTTTTATGGTCAATTAGGCGATGGAACAACTACTGACAGAACTACTCCCGTGCAGGTTATTGGGCTTTGTACTCCTACCGGCTCTTCCTGCGCAAATGCGGTGGATTTGGGGAGTAGCGATACTTGCGCAAATAATATTACGATGAGCGACAGCGTGATGTGGTTTAGGTTTGTGGCGGATTCACAGTTTGTGAAAATTTCTATTACATTATCAGTTAGCTCGCATATACAAAAGGCATTTTTATACAATGACTGTGTTAGTTCTTTTCAAATAGCCAGTGATTATATTATTTTCACAACAGATAATATTTTAGAGTTATTTGGAGAAGGTCTTGCTATTGGCAATACATATTACATAAAACTCGAATCATTTTCAACAAACTTTTCAGTTGTTTCTATTTGTACTCAAAACCTCCCCAATTCATCCATCAAAGCGAATTCCGCTTGTGATAACTGGACACAAAAAGCAAATTTTGGTGCTAGTGTCAGGAGTTATGCTGTTGGTTTTTCAATTGGCAATAAAGGATATATCGGGACGGGATCCTTGTGGAGTACACTTACATATTATAATGATTTCTGGGAATGGGATCAGGTAACTGATACATGGACTCAGAAAGCAAATTTTGGTGGAACAGGAAGATTGGCTGCTGTAGGATTTTCCATAGGTAACAAAGGGTATATTGGAACGGGATGGGATGCTAGTACTAGTTTTAATAACGACTTCTGGGAATATGATCCTTCAACAAATACATGGACACAAAAAGCAAATTTTGGTGGAGATGGAAGATTTAAGGCAGTAGGATTTTCAATAGGCAATAAAGGGTATATTGGAACGGGAGCTGGTCAACTAGCTATAAAAAACGATTTTTGGGAATATGACCCTTCAACAAATACTTGGACACAAAAAGCAAATTTTGGTGGAACAGCACGATGGGCTTCTGTTGGCTTTTCGATAGGAGCAAAAGGATATATAGGAACAGGTACACCTCACAACACGTATCCGACTGCTCCGGGTTATGACGATTTCTGGGAATATAACCCTTCAACAAATGTCTGGACACAAAAAGCAAATTTTGGTGGTGGTAATAGACAAGGTGCAATTGGTTTTTCGATTCCAGTATGCAATAAAGGCTACATTGGAGCGGGGTATAATGATAATATTTATACAAACGATTTCTGGGAATATGACCCTTCAATAAATGTATGGATACAAAAGGCAAATTTTGGTGGAGTACCTCGACTAGATGCATCAGGATTTTCTATAGGGAATAAAGGATATATTGGAACTGGGTGGGGTTATAGTGGTAGCAAAAACGATTTTTGGGAATACAATGGTGGTTGTTTTACAATTGGTATTACTAGTTCTAATGCTTCTTGTGCAGGTTTTTGCGATGGAACAGCAACAGCAAGTGTAACAAGTGGTGGCACTGCACCATTTACATTTTCTTGGAATACAGTTCCTGTACAAACTGGACCAACAGTAATTGGACTCTGTGCAGGTTCATCTTATATTGTAACCGTTACAGATGCGGCTGGTTGTACGAAAACAGCAAATACAACTATTGGCTCAAACAATTTACCTCCTGTTGTTAATTTTAATTTTTCTCCTTTAGCAGTTAATTTATGTGTAACAAGTCCCGTTAGTTTTACTTTCACTGGCTCATTAGCAACCGGCTGGCAATGGAATTTCGGAGACCCAGCATCTGGTGCTAATAATATATCTTCTCAGAAAAATCCTTCACATACTTATTCCTCTCCGGGATTTTATCCTGTCATTCTCACTGCAACAAATGCATGTGGAACAACATCCATACAGCAAGTAATTTATATCGGTCCTGATTGCTGTGCAAACACAACGAATACAAATTACACTCCCGGTTTTACTACTACAGTTACTTATACTTCAAATACAGTATGGGCAAGTAATTTAGTAATTGCTGCTCCGGTAATTGTAAAAGCGCCTGCTACACTTACGGTAAAACCCGGAGTTATCATACAATTCGGTCCGATGGGGAAAATAATTATTGAGAATGGCAGCACCTCAATCAATGGAGCGCAACTTGTCTTGCAGACAAATTCAAAATTAACTTCCATACCTTGTCCCGTGATGTGGCAAGGTGTAGAAGTATGGGGTGTGCCAACAAATAATAGTTCTAATTCTTTAGGACAAGGAAAAATTACTATGAATGCAGGAGCAACAATAGAAAACGCGCATATAGGTGTGCTGCTTGGAAAAACAAGAATTTGTTTCCCGTTTCAGAATACTCTTTGCAAAAAAAGTCCTTGGGATATTACCCGCAGCGGTGGAATAATTATCGCTAATCAAAGTGTGTTTAATAAAAATGCTGAAAGCGTTCACTTTCTTCCTTATAACAAATTAAATAGCAGTTTAATTAAGCAATGTTCTTTTACTGGTGGTACTTTAATTGATCCAAGGTATAATTATTCTATTTCCAACCCCTTTTATCCAAACGTAAATAATCCTTATTATGCCCCTGCAAATTCAATTGGACGCACCCCATGGTTTGGATACCTGTGGGGAGTAAAAAATGTAAAGTTCTGGGATAATACTTTCAATACTGCCGGAGACGGAATACTACTATATGACGCGCAAAGCGAGATTAAAAAAAATATTCCTGGTAACGGCAATTCCTTTACAAATCTGGTTTTTTGTATTCGTGGATTTTATTACAATTCAGGATTTTTTGGTAACCTGATACAAAGCAATACATTTAATGATATTATTGGCGCTGCAGTAGAGATGCATGCAGGTAAATATGACCAGATAAAAAGGAATAAGTTTCACGACCCTTCAAATTTTTCCTCTCAAGCCATGAATCTCTATGCTCTTACAATGGCTGCGGCTTCTAATTACAAGGTTTTGGACAATGATTTTTTCCGCTGGCAGGTGGGCATAAATGCAGATCATTCGTGGCAGGGAGGAGGATCTCTGATTGGATGGGAGCAAACCGGAAATATTTTTACCGAGTGCCAGACGAGCATCAATCTTAATCAGAATAATTCCAAGTTACAGATTCGCTGCAATAAATTTAATAATCCTGTATCTGCAAATTATCTTATTAATTGGAGCAACAGCATAAATAGTCTGCTTGCCAATCAGGGCTATCTTCCTGTTTTATCTGCCTATGATCCGGCAGGAAACATATTTGATTTAGGAGCGTCTATACCTAAAAAACAAATCGGTTCTGTCACTAATTCATTTATTTATTACAGGCATATTAATTCTACTGTTCCAGGATGCGGGCTTTGTATTGAGCCGGATGTAACAAACAGCCCTGCATTAATTAGTGTAAGCCCCCAGCCGTTTACACATACTCAAACTTCCTGCAATGACCCATGCTCTGGCAATCCCGCCTGTCGCATTGCACAGTTGAGTAATTTGTCCAATCGCATCAGCAGTTTGCAACTTGAATTTACTAATGTGTTTGCTAATCTTGATAAAGGTCAGACAGCCCAATTGCTTTCAGCCATCAGCGGAAACACTTCCGATGGAAATTTGAAAAATATGCTGCTGAATAATTCTTTCCTATCAGATCAGGTGCTTATTGCTTTCATTAACCGAAAAAATACTGCACACGGAATTTTCAAGGAGGTAATTATTCCCAATTCTCCGGTATCGGATGATGTGCGCCCTGCCTTGCTGGCAAAACTTGCCTCAATGCCATCAGGGATTTCAAAACAGATAAAAGACGCACAGGGAAGTCAGGCGTTTCGCACACTTACTGCCATCAGCCGCGAACTTGCTTCATCCGATAACCAGCGCCAGTTGGCATTGAATGATTTAGTTTCTTATTACGTTCAGGCAGATTCAGCAAATACTGCAATTACTCTGCTTGAAGCCGAACATACACTGGATGCAGACCAAACTCTTGTTGCAACTTACTTAAATGAGGGAATGTTAACTGAAGCGGAAACCAAATTAAACAGCATGACTGCTTCCATACCCGAAGAACAGGCATTTATTGATTTGCACCGAATGCTTCTTGAACTGGAGATGGATAGTTTATCCGTGTTTGATATGGATTCTGCACAGGAGCAATTGGTGAGAAACATTGCAGGCATGTCCGCTTCTCTTGCACGCGCTAATGCCTGTTCCATTCTGCAATTGGTTTTTAACGAAACCTGTCCTTCTTCTTTCCGCGAACAAGGAATTTCTTCATCGGCAGAAGCAGTGCATAATGTTGTCGAATCAGATTCTTATCTCGGAGAAAATTATCCTAATCCTTTTTCAAATCTCACTATTATCCCGTACAATTTACCCGGGAACAGCGGTGGGTACATAAAAATATATGATGTGAAAGGCACATTGCTAAACACTTATTTATTGAAAGAGGGCTTTAACTTTATAGAAGTGAAAACAGAAAACTGGGCAAGCGGAGTTTATTATTATAGTATGGAAATGGACGGAATAAGGGTACAGAATAAAAAAATGGTGTTAATCAATAATAAATAAAGCAAGTGAAATGAAAAAGATAACTATAATTCTTACCTGTTACCTATTACCTTTTACCTCTTTTGCCCAGTGGTCCGCAATCGGCAGCGGATCCGTTGGCTATCCCATTTATGATTTTCAGGAATGGAATGGAAAATTGTATATAACACTGGATATGTGGGGATATAATTATGGTGGTATTTGCTCTTATGATGGAACAAATATAGATTCCCTTGGATCTGGATTTGACAATAATGGAAGTCCATTTTCATTAGCGGTTTATAATAATGAATTATTTGCAGGAGGTGGACAATCATTGGGACCACCACCACAAATACCCTGTTCCTTCAACATTGCTAAATGGAATGACACAAGTTGGTCATGCGTGGGAGCAGGAGGTCCTAATGACATTTGGGAGATCAATGCTATGGCTGTTTATAACGGAGAGTTATATGTGGGAGGCAAATTCCAAAACATGGGAGGTGTAAATGCAGCAAGCATTGCACGCTGGGATGGAACACAATGGAAAAATGTTGGAACAGGGTTCCCCAATAATGAAGACGTATATTGCATGACGGTATACAAAGGAGAATTATATGTCGGAGGAATGCTTGGATTGCCCGGGGGGCCAAATAATTATTACAACCTCGTAAGATGGAATGGAACGAAATGGGATTCCACAGGTGGAAAAATAGGAGGTCAGGTTTCTTCCCTTGTGGTAGATTCAATAAATGATGTGCTATACATGGGGGGGGGAATTACCGATGTGGCTGGAATTCCCTGCTGGTCTGTTGCAAAATGGGATGGCATTAATTTATCTGCTCCGGGCATGGGAATTACTAATGGTGCTAACGGAATGGCAATGTATCAAAATAAACTGGTAGTTGGTGGATTTTGGACTACCGGTTCTAATACAGATACAATTTTAGCAACATGGGATGGCACTTATTGGTGCGCAATAATACCGGGTCCCAACAGCACAGTTAAGTCAATGGAAGTTTACAATGGAGAACTTTATATAGGAGGATATTTTGATACGGTAGCGACAATACCTGCCCGCCATATTGTAAAATGGTCAGGGAATCTTTGCCCTAATTCAGGGGTGAATGAAATAACGGGGCAAATCAAATTCAAAGTTTTTCCCAACCCCGCCAAAAACAACATCACTATAGAAACAGAAGAGAACAAAAACTTTATTGCACGTATTACCAACCCACTCGGACAAAAAGTTGCAGAGAAAAAGTTTGAGAAAAGAATTGAGGTGGATGTTTCTGGTTTCGGCAAGGGATTGTTTTTGGTGGAGGTTACTACTTCTGAAGGAAGATGTTGTAACGTTCAAAAAGTGGTGATACAGTAGCCAGCAGGAGTCCGCCTTATTTTTCATGGTTTTCTTTTTTCAAATGTCGAAAAAGCACAATGCTTTTTTCTTATTTTCGTTCCTGCTTTTTTACCAATGCTTACCATTCATCCCAAAGAAATTTCTGTTCCTGCCTTGCAGGCATATTTGGTTCATGCCATTGCACCGCGCCCTGTTGCGTTTGTAAGCACGGTGGATAAAAACGGAAATGTAAATCTCAGCCCTTTCAGTTTTTTTAATGCGTTCAGCACCAATCCTCCGGTGGTGGTTTTTTCCCCTGCGCGAAGCGGAAGAACAAATACCACCAAACACACGCACGACAATGTGATGGAAGTGCCGGAAGCGGTGATTAATGTGGTGACGTATGATATGGTTCATCAAACATCTCTTTCAAGCAGCGAGTTTCCAAAAGGGGTAAATGAATTTGTGAAAGCCGGATTCACAATGATCAAGTCCGAACAGGTGAAACCGCCCCGCGTGAAAGAATCGCCCGTGCAGATGGAATGTAAGGTGAAAGAAGTGATTGAACTTGGAAAAAATGCCGGTGCCGGAAATCTGGTGGTATGCGAAGTGGTTCTCATTCATGTGAGCGAATCTGTGCTGAATGAAAAAGAATTTATTGACCAGCAAAAACTTGATTTGGTTGGAAGACTAGGCGCCCACTGGTATGTGCGCGCATCGGGCAATGCGTTGTTTGAAGTGATAAAACCTGCCGGAATGGGAATGGGCGTGGAAGCGCTGCCTGAAAAAATCCGAAACAGCACCGTGCTCACAGGGAATAATCTCGGGCAATTGGGGAATGTTGAAAAAATGCCGAACAAAGAAGAAATTATATCGTATAAAAACGAACACCTAAAAAACATATCTTCGGAAAAAGAAATTCATTTCATCGCCAAAAAACTTTTGGATGAAGGGCGGGTAGAAGATGGATGGAAAACATTACTTTCACTTGACAATTAAATCTCAATACTCACATCTCAATACTCAATACTCATGCTTACCTACACAGGCACCATCAAAGTAAAAGGAAACGAACAAAAAGTTTCCGACCGGTTCAGAAAAAGAGAATTTGTTCTCACGGATAATGCTGCAAGCTACCCGCAAACTATTTTATTTCAGCTTACACAGGACAGATGCTCGCTCATTGAAAATGCAAATGTGGGAGACGAAATCACCGTTCACTTTGGATTGAAAGGAAGAGAATGGAAAAACCCGCAGGGAGAAACTAAATTTTTCAACTCGCTGGATGTTTTCAAGATTGAAAAATCAAAAAATAATTCTTCAGCAGAAAATGTTTCAGAGCCAAGTTTCAATAATGAAACACTGGTGCCAACTCCTGATGATGATCTGCCGTTTTAAATTACGAATTACGAATTACGAATGACGAAGTACGAGTTCAATACAAAAGGCAAATTTATTCTCGCTGCATTATTCTTCATTTGTAATTCATCATTCGTCATTTCTCAGATACTTGATTCAGCCGGCTCTCTGAAAAGCGGCATAACACAATTTAACGAAGGCAATTTTGAAGGCGCGGAAGTTGAATTGAATAAAGCAGTTGAACTCAATCCGAAAAATCCAGAAGCGTTTTTTTATTTAGCGGAAGTTTCTGCTCTCCAGAATGAAAACAAGAAAGCGATGGAGAATTACAATAAGTCGATAGAGCTGAATCCGAAAAACCCAAAGGCATATAAAGGAAGGGGTAAACTCAAGGCGAAGTTTGAAGACTTTCTTGGTTCAATAGAAGATTTTTCGAAAGCGATAGAGTTGGATAAGAATTATGCTGACGCATACTTTAACCGGGGGCTGTCCTACCTGAACCTGAAAGATTATAAATCAGCTGCAGTTGATTTTTCGGAAGTGATAAAAATCAATCCCAAAGATTATCAGGCATATGCACAGAGAGGGTCTGCAAAACTTCAGGCAGGAGATAAAAAAGGAGCTTGTTCTGACTGGAGTAAAGCGGGTGAGCTGGGCTATTTTAAAATTTATGATACCATCAAAAAGAATTGTAAGTAATTAAGAAGCAACATGAATCCCCTGATCATAGAAGCAGAAGACGACATCACTCCCGCTGTTACTTTAGACAGTTCGAAGAATGTTCTTGAAATTTCCGGCTGGTCGCACCCCGAAGATGCCATTGCTTTTTACACGCCTGTTCTCGAATGGCTGAATCAATATGAAAAAGCTCCTAACGCGCAAACGGAATTTCACTTCAGGTTTCAATACTATAATACAGCTTCGGCAAAGCAGATATTCAGATTAATTTCCTCGCTGGAAGATGTTGCTCAGAAAAGCAAAGTGAAAATTCATTGGCATTATGACAGCGAGGATACGGATATGCTCTCTTCGGGCGAGCGGTTTTCAAAGATGAGCACGGTGCCGTTTGAATTTGTTTCGCATTAAATTTTTATTCCTGCAACCAGCACGTCATCTAACTGCGAATAGTTTCCTTTCCATTCTTCAAACGCATTTTTAATTTTTTCTTCCTGCTCTTTTATGTTGAGTGAAGAAATGTTTACAAGGAGTTCCTGCATTTGTTTTACGAGAAATTTCTTTCCACTCTTTCCCCCCACCTGGTCAGCGAAACCATCTGTCGAAAAATAAACTGAAGAATTTTTCAGCAGAGCGATTTCCTGTTGAGTGAAAGAAAAGTTTTTCTTTCCGAACATGCTTCCGATAGAAAAGATATCACCTTTAATCTCTTCGATGGAATTATTCTGCACAACATACATCGAATGATTGGCTCCCGCAAAAGTGATTTTGTTTTTCTCATTATCAAAAAGGCAAACAGAAATATCCATTCCATCATCCTGCGAACGGGATTCCTGATGAAGAGCGTGTACAATTCCCTCGTTCAGGTGATTTAAAATTTCGGCTGGCTGAAAGATTCTTTTTTCATTCACAATTTCATTCAATAAAGTATTCCCTATCATACTCATGAACGCGCCAGGAACTCCATGTCCTGTGCAGTCGGCAACAGCAAGAATGGTTTTTCCGTTTTGATTAGACAGCCAGTAAAAATCACCGCTCACAATTTCTCTGGGTTGAAAAAAAATGAAGTAACCTGAAAAACAGTTTGATAATTCTTCTTTTGATGGAAGAATGGAATCCTGTATCCGCTTGGCGTAATTAATGCTGTCGGTGATGTGCTTGTTTTTCTGGTCAACAATTTTTTTCTGCTGTTCGATGATTTGCTTTTGCCTGTGCGTAATCCGCAGGCGAGTAAAAATAAAAATAGAAAACAAAACTACCATCAGCAAACCAAAGCCGATTGAGTAAGTAATAATCTGCTGACGTTTTTTTTCTTCCGCAGCTATAGCCAGTTCTTTTTGGTGTTCTGCTTCTGAAATGGCTTGTTGTTTTTCATATTCATATTTTGCCTGTTGCTTGAAAGTGGATTTCTGAGTCTCCTGATTAAAAATACTGTCGCGCATCTGTACAAAAAGTTCGTGCATGGCAAGAGCGTCCTGCCATTTATTTTGCTGGCGATAAATTTTATAGAGCAATTCTGCCGCATTGCGCAGGCGAACAGGGAAGCCCAGTTCTTTTGCCATTGACATGGAACGGTTAGCATAATCAAGGGCAAGGGAATGTTTTTTTTGTTTGAGATACATGCTTCCGATGCTGTTCAGCGATATGACAACGCCTTCTACGTCTTTAATTTTTTCACTTATGTCCAGACTTTTCTGATAGTATTCCAGCGCCTTAGAAAAGTCTCCTTGATTATTATAATTGTGGCCTATATTTTTCAGCGTGTAGGCAATTCCTTGTTTATCATTTGCCTCTTCATTAATTTTTAAACTCTTCAGGAAACATTCCAGCGCCTTTTTATTGTCGCCCTGACTGATGTAAATTGTTCCGATATTATTCATCAGGAGAGCAATGCCTTGCTTGTCTTTTATTTCTTCTCTTATTTTTAAACTTTTCTTATAATATTCCAGCGCCTTGGGAGTGTCCCCTTGATTTCTATAATTATTGCCGATGTTGTTCAGTGAGATGGAAATGCCTTTTTTGTCGTTGATATCTTCACTTATTTTTAAACTTTTAAGATGATACTCCAGCGATTTTGAAATTTCACCCTGGCTATTATAAATCGAAGCCATGTTGTTCAGCGAGAGGGCTGCGCCAGTTTTGTCATTGGTTTCCTCTTGTATCCGCAGACCTTTCTGATAATACTCCAGCGCCTTGTGACTATCGCCCTGAATATTGTAATTGTAGCCGATGTTGTTAATTGCCTGAGCTTTTAGTTTTTTTACTTTCTGCTGAACGGAAAGATTCTCCGTTTCGTTAAGAATGACATCTGCCAGTTCTGCTGCAGACTGTGCATATTTTAAAATGTCAGTGAGTTCACATTTTTCACTTAAATCAACCAGTAAACGCAGTTTAGTGGTATCGTGTTTGGCATTTTTCAGTAATAGATTAAGCGAATCAATTTCGTTTTCTTGTGAAAAGGAAAAAGAAATAGTAAAAAGAAAAATAAACAGAGAGAAAAAATATCTCATTATGAAATGATTTTATTAAAGGCAAAGGTAGATAAAAGCAGGAAAAGAAAAAATCACTCAAACGCATTTATCCCCGTAATATCATAGCCCGTAATGAGCAAATGAATATCATGCGTGCCTTCGTAAGTGATGACGGATTCCAGATTCATCATGTGGCGCATGATGGGATATTCTCCTGTGATGCCCATCGCTCCATGAATCTGCCGTGCTTCGCGCGCAATTTGTAATGCCATGTTCACGTTATTTCTTTTCGCCATAGAGATCTGCTGTGGCGTTGCCTTATTTTCATTTTTCAAAGTTCCTAATCTCCAGCAGAGCAATTGCGCTTTGGTGATTTCGGTAATCATCTCTGCCAATTTCTTCTGAGTTAATTGGAACGATGCAATTGGTTTTCCAAACTGAATTCTTTCTTTAGAATATCTTAAAGCAGAATCATAGCAATCCATCGCTGCGCCAATGGCTCCCCACGCAATTCCATAGCGCGCGGAGTTAAGGCAGTTGAGAGGTCCTTTCAAACCCTTCACGCCCGGCAGAATATTTTCTTTCGGAACTTTTACATTATCAAAAACCAATTCTCCGGTTGCGCTTGCACGAAGCGACCATTTGTTATGAGTTTCAGGAGTGGTGAATCCTTTCATGCCGCGCTCCACAATCAATCCTTGAATTTCTCCCTGCTCATTTTTCGCCCATACAACAGCAACATCTGCAAAAGGAGAATTTGAAATCCACATTTTTGCTCCATTCAGAATCACATGGTCGCCTTTGCCTGCCCCGTCTTTCCCATCGGGGTCTTTGAAGTTGGTAATCATTCCATTTGGATTGGAACCATGGTCGGGTTCTGTCAACCCGAAACATCCCATCCATTCTCCACTGGCGAGTTTGGGTAAATATTTTTTCTTTTGCACTTCACTGCCGAACGCATAAATGGGAAACATCACCAGCGAACCCTGAACAGAAGCTGTTGAGCGAATTCCCGAATCGCCCCGCTCCAGTTCCTGCATCATGAGCCCGTAAGACATATAATCCAATCCCGCTCCTCCGTATTCATGAGGAATGAACGGACCGAATGCACCGATTTCCGCAAGTCCTTTTATCACTTGTTTCGGGAACTCAGCACGCTGAGCACATTCTTCAATGATGGGAGAAATTTCTTTTTTAACGAAAGCGCGTGTGGTGTCGCGCACTAATTTATGTTCATCGCTGAGCAATTCATCAACGAGAAAATAATCGGATGCTTGAAAAAGGTCTGCTGCCATAACGGGTGCTAAAATAGAAAAAATGCTCTTTCAATATGCAGGGAACGAAATTTGTATAATTAGTTTCTATCTTTGCAAACCATTGTAGTATGAAAAAAAAATCTGTTTGGCGAGTTGTATTTTTATTAGTTGCAGCGCTGGTATGTTATTATTCATGTAAAAAAGATAAAGGATTTGTTTCCATAACAGATTATAGAATATGCGACAGTTTAAATATAAAATACTCTACAGATATTCTGCCAATCATACAAACCTATTGCGCCACCAGTGCCAGTTGCCATGGTGCGGGTTCTTCACGCGAATACACCACTTACAATGCTGTTAAAGCGAGAGCCGATGACCATTCGCTTCGCAAACGTGTGATGTACGGTGATCCGTCTTTTATGCCGCCATCCGGAATGTTACCGAAACTGATGCGGCAGAAAATAGATTGCTGGTTGAAAGATGGAGCGCCAAATAATTAACTTTGCCAAAACAGTTTTATGGTAAAAGGAACAACATTATTCATTTTATTCTTATTTGCCGGAGTAGTTTTTTTAAATTCATGCGTGAAAGATAAGGGGGCACTGCCTCGTGTATCAAAAGGAAAAGTAGTAATTATGGTTGGCGCAAGCGGAAATATGTTTTTCCCTTCCAGCGTTGATGCTAAGGTTGGCGACACGATTGTATGGCGCTGGCAAAGCGGTTTTCATTCGGTAACATCCACTTCGGTTCCTTCCGGTGTTATTTTTGGTATAGACCCGATACAATCTTCTTCCGATTCTCTTATTTATATTTTGCAAATTGATGGAGTGTATAATTATGAATGTATCTATCATCTTCCGGGAATGACTGGAACCATAAATGTTTCTAAATGAAATACGAAAAAAAAACATCACTATGAAAACAATACTTCTTTTGCTTGCAACCACTTTTTTCTATGTATCTTCTCATGCACAGATTTATATTGGCAAAACCTGTGAGGTAAGTTTTTTCTCCGATGGTCCCATTGAAGACATTGCTGCTACAAGCAAATCAGCACAGGTTATTCTGAATTCTGCAAAGAACGAGATAGCCATAAAAGTCACCATCAAAGGATTTGATTTCGAGAAAAAGCTGATGCAAGAGCATTTCAATGAAAAATATATGGAGAGCGATAAATATCCATACGCAACGTTTACGGGGAAAATTAATGACACAATTGATTATATGAAGGAAGGAGTTTATAAAGTGACAGTTGGCGGAAAACTCAACTTGCACGGTGTGGAAAAAGAACGCACTATACAAGGTACGCTTACTATTAAAGGTGAAGAAATAACCATTGACAGCAAATTTATGGTAGCTCTTAAAGAACACAATATCGAAATCCCTACACTTGTTGCGCAAAACATTGCAGAAATTGTGGAGGTTACTATTAAATTAATATTAACAGAATTCAAAACGAAATAGATTTTATATGAAAAGAATTTTACTGTTTACTGTTTACTGTTTACTGTTTACTGTTTTGAAGGCACAGGATGATTTATTGAAAATGCTCGATACACTGGGTGTAAAAGACAAAGATGTCTATAAGGTTACTGCCACATTTAAAACCACCAAGGTAATCAGTATGCAGACTCCGCAAACTGTCGGTAAGGGAGCGCTCGACTTTCGCATCACGCACCGCTTTGGAAATATGGGTAGTGCCAGCAACGGAGGAGTTCACACGTTTTACGGATGGGATGCTATTTCAGATGTGCGGTTTTCTTTTGACTATGGTATCACAAAAAACGTTCAGGCAGGAGTTGCGAGAAACAAAAAAAATGAAAACCTCGATGGCTCTCTGAAATGGAGATTTCTTGAGCAGTCGATTGATAATAAAATTCCTCTTACTATTTGTGCTTACACCATTGCATCACTTACACCTATGTCTACAAGCCAATTGTATTCAGGAGCAGATTCTGCATGGAGTGAAGACAATAAAAAATTCGCGCACAAAATGGTTTATACCACCCAGTTAATTTTTGCGCGCAAGTTTGCCTCATGGCTTTCCGTAGCAATTACTCCTTCTTATACGCATCGTAATTATGTTCTTGCCAGCGAAAATCCATTTAATGGAGCTATAGATGAGAATGATTTATTTGCCGTTGGAGCAGGAATACGTTTGAAAGTGAGCCGAAGTGTTTCCGTTCTCGCGGATTATTTTTATGTGAAGTCGGATTACAGAAAGAAAAATACGGTTAACCCTTATTACAATCCACTTGCAGTAGGAATTGAAATCGAAACAGGTGGACATGTATTTCATATCAATTACACCAACGCTGCCGGCATCACAGAAAATTATATGATTCCAAATTCTCCGGATTCGTGGAACAAAGGTGGCTATAAATTCGGCTTTAATATTTCGAGGACATTTACTTTGCTGAAAAAATAAAACGCTGGCAGACAGAGCAAGCAGGGTGGTGTGTGTAAATACCTAACGAAAATCATTCTTGTTATTGAGAAATATGTTTTTCTTTGCCGCAAACAGTTTTTAAATCATTCGTAAATAATTATGACACATCCTCAAAATACTTCCTGCGAACAATGCCCGAATGTAAATTGTTTTATCAGGTTTTGTTCGCCCGAATGGGTTCAACTGATTGGCGAAAAAAAATCAGAATCCTTTTACCATAAAGGACAGCAAATACTAACCGAAGGTCATCCAATATTCGGATTGTATTTTATTAAAAACGGAAAAGTAAAAGTAACGGCAAGCGATGCGAAAGGGAAAGAACAAATAGTGCGCCTGGCGTCTGACGGACACATTCTCGGGCACAGGGGCTATGGGGCAGAGTCCTATCCAATTGGTGCAACCGCTATGGATGACTCCATCATTTGTTTCATAGACAACAATACCCTCTATGAAGCATTTATGAAAAACCCTACTCTTACTTTCAAACTGATGATGTTTTATTCGCAGGAACTGAGAGGAGTGGAAAACAGAATAAAGTACATGGCTCAGATGACAGTGCATGAAAGAGTTGTTTTCGCTCTGCTTTACTTAAAAGAAATTTTTGGATATACGTTGAAGAATGTGCTCAACGTAAATATCCGCAGGAAGGATATTGCCGCATTGTCCGGCACCAGCGCAGAGGAAGTGGTTCGTTCTTTAACGGAATTGGAAGAAAAAAAACTCATCGCTAAAGATGTCCGCAAGATAAGAATCACTAACGAAAAAAAATTGCAGGAGATGATTGAAATGTACAGATAGTTATTTTAGTGGCGAAGCGTATGACAGGTAACAGTGCAGCGAATTTCCTGCCACCTTTTTTTCTCCCATATTTCGCTTTATTTGAAATTCAAAAGATTGATAAAAAACAACTATTCGTATGACCGATGTCATTTGCTATACAAACAAAGCCACACACATTTGTTGCGTTATGTAGGAAAAAAATCAAAGTTTTAAAACCATACATTATGAATATAAAAATAAAACTTCATCACCTGCTGATAATCGGAGCAATGGTGCTTGGTTCCTGCCAAAAAGAATATGTGCAAAAGCAACCGCCCACTCCACCTCCAACTTCAGTAAGTTATTCGCTTGATATTGCACCAGCATTCGCAGCAACCACTAGCGGTTGCCTTGGCTCCAGTTGTCACAATGCAGGAGTAAATCCACCGGATTTATCTACGCCAAGTATTGCATACACAGCTCTAAAAACGGGTACAATACAATCATCATCAGCTGGCGGTCCTGCTTATTGTGATACAGTTAACCCAACTAATAGTGTTTTCTATAGAAGGATTCACTTAACAACCCCTGACGATCAAATGCCTGTGGGCGCAAGTGCTCTTTCTGCTGACTATCAAGCAAAAGTTTTAAAATGGATTCAAGACGGAGCAAAAAATAACTAATGCAACAATTTAACCATAACGATTAATTACATTATATATATGAAATCAAAAATATTTCTTCTGCTCTCTCTTCTCTGGGCAGGAACAACCGTAGCGCAGGACAGCACCGCAACAGAAAAACCCGGAAAAGATAATAAGCCGGTGAAAGATGCATTTGAAAGCAACTGGCTGATGAACAACCAGAGCATGATTGTTCCTTTTGCAAAAACGCTGGAGTTTGACATTAACCATCGTTTTGGTACGATTGAGAACGGCTTTGACGACATGCTTGGCATGTATGCGCCATCCAATATTCGTTTGGGTGTAACTTTTACTCCTATAAAGAATCTGCAAGTTGGAGGTGGTATTACAAAAGCGGCAATGATGAATGATTTAAACCTCAAGTGGAGTATATTACAGCAGACCCGTTCAGGCAGCATTCCGGTTTTTGTTACCTATTATGGCAATATGGTAATTGAAGGAACGAAAAACCAAATTAATTGGACCATCAAGGATATTAGTGGGAAAGACAGTATAGTAGACAGAAAATTCAATAAAGATGCCAGCCGTTTTTCTTATTTCAACCAGTTAATCATCGGAAGAAAATTCAACGATTGGCTTTCACTGCAAGTAGGTGCTTCTTTTTCTCATTTTAATTTAATTAATAACGATACAACAAATGGAGGCATTCAGGATCTGAAACATGATAATCTGGCAGTAAGTTTAGCCGGGCGCGTAAAGACAACAGCTACCATGTCCGTTCTGTTTGCTTATGATCACCCGCTCACACCGGCAAAAGATATTAAGCCGAATCTGGCTTTAGGCGTTGAGTGGTCCACCGGCTCACATGCATTCCAGATATTTCTTTCTCCTTACCAATCCATTATGAACCAGCGGGATGTTGCCTATAATAAAAATGATTTCACCAAAAAAGAAGTTGCCATCAGTTTTAATATAACCCGGCTTTGGAACTTTTAATTTTAAATAAATTTAAAGCAGCAGAATCATTAATAAATAATTTGTAAAAAATAAAAAAATCCATACTGATAAATATCATAGCACTGCAATTCTCTTACTTGCACATTTGTATAGAAAACAAGATTATTAAACACTAACACTAACACTAACACTAACACTAACCTAACCTAAAAACAACTATTATGAAAAAAACAACTACTCTCACATTAGCAGGAATTATTGCGATTGGCGCCATGTCCTTTGACATTTTAAGCAGTGGAGGCAAGGCCGGAAAAACAGGTTCTCCCGGTGAAAACACTTGCATCACTGGCTGTCATACAGGCACTGCGTTAAACGGAGGTCCCGGTTCTGTTTCCATTGCAACAACACCTTCACTAACCAATGGATACATCGCAGGATCAACGTACACTGTTGATGTAACGGTTGCAGAAAGCGTTGCTCCCAATAATGCTTTATTTGGATTTGACTTTGAAGCATTAATTGCTTCAGGTGCAAATGGAGGCACGTTAGCAATTACTAATGCAACTTTAACGCAAATACTAACCAAAACGGTTAATGCAAATGTTCGCAATAATGTGGTTCATACCGGAAACGGAAATGTTGGACCCAACACACAAACATTTTCATTCAACTGGACAGCCCCTGCAACAGGTCTTGGTTGCGTTACTTTTTATACAACCGGTCTTGCTGCTGACAATAGCGGAGGTACAAGCGGAGACCATGTTTACCGGGATACACTGGTTGTTTGTGAAGGTTTTGTAGGCATTGCAGAAGGTTCAGCTTCAAACTTCAACTTCTCTGTTTCTCCAAACCCTGCTTCTGATTATGTGAACGTGCACTTTACATTAAAAGAAGCGTCTTCTGTTACGGTTGATTTGATGGACATTAATGGAAATAAAGTTGCTAGCCTGATTTCTGCAAACGGAATGAAGGGCGACATCAATAAAACGTTTAATGTTTCTTCTTATTCCAAAGGAGTTTATTTTCTGAAAATAAAAGATGAAAACTCTTCATCACTGAGAAAAATAATTATTGAGTGATAAAAAAATAATACTTACCGTATGGAAAAAAAATCTGAAGACAATAAAGAAAAAAAAGGCGGAGAGGAAACTGGCAGGCGTGATTTTTTGAAGTTAGGTGTTCTTGCAGCAGGGTTTACAGTAGCCGGTGCAGGACTGCAAAAAGCTTTTTCAGAGGAAAAAGATTCCGGTGAAAAAGTAAAAGTGCTTACTACAGACGGTCAACTAGTAGAGGTAGATTCTGCACACATCAAAAAATCCGCTTCATGTTGTGTATCCCCCAAAGAAGCAAGGACAGGCATCCCCAACAAAAAGTATGTGATGGTGATTGACCTTTCGCGCTGCAAAGACGCACTCAAATGCGAAAAGTCCTGCCAGAAGCACCATCATTTTTCCGACCAAAGCAAATGGCTTAAAGTGTTAAAGATGCAGGAATCTGAAAGCACAGCTCCCTACTGGATGCCCAAACCTTGTATGCATTGCGACAAACCGCCTTGCGTAAAAGTTTGTCCTGTGGATGCTACTTACAAAAGAAGCGATGGTATTGTACTGATAGACAATGAACGTTGCATCGGCTGCAGATTCTGCATGGCTGCCTGTCCCTATTCCGCCAGAGTATTTAACTGGGAAGAACCTAAATTTTCAGCCAAAGATTCTGAAACAACTTATTCCCCCGAAACAAGTGTGCCGGGGAAAAAAGGAACACCGGATAAATGCGATTTCTGCCCCGATATGCTCAGGCAGGGAAAATTACCTCATTGCGTTACAGCTTGTCCGAACGGTGTGTTTTACTTTGGTGATTTCAATGAAGATGTTGTTACCAACGGGGATGAAACACTCAGGTTCAGCCAGCTAATAAAAGATAAAGCAGGCAGCAGGTTATTTGAATCGCTTGGAACAGAACCCAGTGTTTATTATCTTCCTCCGGCTAACCGCTTGTTCCCGTTTAAAGACCGAGAGCCAGAGTTGGAAGGAGAGGCGAAAAAGGAATAATACCCTGTGATAAAAGAATATGAAACAACATATATCCAACTCCATAACCTAAACGATTAGGTTGGTGAGCTAATGGATTAGGTTAAGATGTTAAACGATTGGATTGGCGAGTTAATGGATTAGGTTAAGAGGTTAAACGATTGGATTGGTGAGCTAATGGATTAGATTAAGAGATTAAACGATTGGATTGGCGAGTTAATGGATTAGGTTAAGAGGTTAAACGATTAGTTATCGAAGTTTAAAGCTAAGGTAAATGCACGAAATTTCAAGATTATAAATCTATGGAAGACATAAAAAAACCAGCAAACGAAGCAGAAGCAGTTCAGATGCTTCATAAATATAATGAAGACCTGCTGCCACAAAAGTTTGGCATCAGAGGAACTGTCTGGACATGTTTCCTCTGCATTGTTATTGTCATCGGACTGTATTGTTACATCAAGCAGTTGCGGCATGGATTAGGTATCACCGGCATGAGGGATTATGTTTCATGGGGAATATATATATCCAACTTTGTTTTCTTTGTTGCAATAAGTCTGGTGGGTTCATTGGTCACAGCTGTTCTTTACCTGCTCAATGTAAACTGGCGGGCGCCTTTGACACGGATTTCTGAAATCATTGCTGTAGCGGCTATCGTTTTTGCCGGGTTGATCATCATCGTGGACATGGGTCGTCCTGACAGAGTACTTAATATGTTCATCTACGGAAGAATCCAGTCTCCCATTATGTGGGATGTGATTGTGGTAATGACGTACATGACAATTAGCTTGCTACTTCTTTATTTTCCGTTATTGCCTGGAATTGCTTTTTGCCGCGATCGGCTGACCAATATTCCCAAATGGCAGAAATGGATGTATAAGTTTATGGCTATAGGATGGAAAAACAAACCCGAACAATATACCATTGTAAAAAAAGCAGTCTCCATTTTATCGGTGCTGATTATTCCTGTCGCTCTCAGCATTCACACTGTTACTTCCTGGTTGTTTGCCACTACCTATCGACCGGGATGGGACAGCACCAACTTTGGCGCTTACTTTGTTTCAGGTGCATTTCTGGTTGGAGCCGGAGGAGTAATCGCAGGCATGTATGTTTTCAGAAGGTTTTATAAAAATTACGATCAATACATCACGGACAAGCATTTCGACAGGATGGGAAAACTTCTGGTACTTCTTGCAATGGTATATTTATATTTCTCCATCAACGAATATCTTATTCCCGCCTATAAGATGAAAGGCGAAGAAGCACATCATCTTCAATCTTTGTTTTCAGGCAATTTTGCTCCCATGTTTTGGTTAGTGCAGATTTGTGGAATGATAATTCCGATGATCGTTCTCTTGTTTAAAAAAGGAAGGCGCCCTTTTCCTATGTTCGTCATAGCGCTGATGGTAATTGTTGCTGCATGGTTCAAACGTTTTCTGATTGTTATTCCCACCATGGAACATCCGTTTTTACCGATGCAGGAAACACCGGAAGCATGGAGTCATTATCTTCCAACGTGGGAGGAATGGTCCATCACGCTGGGTTCACTCGCTGGAGCTTTATTAATCATTACCGCTTTTGTCCGTTTTTTCCCTATCATTTCTATTTGGGAAGTGGCTGAAGAAAGAGGAATTCCTCACGATACCATTTACAAACACTTAAACGAAAAAGAATGAAAAACAGTATAACATTTCAGGGGCGGTTCATATCGCATTTTTATTTGGCATTGGTTTTGCTATTTGTCAGTGTGTTTGTGCTGATGAATAACAAAGCAATGTCTCAGGACAAAAAGGAAGAATCCTCAAAACTATCGGTCATTATGAATGTAAGCAGTAAAATATCCGATGGAATAAAAACCGTGAAGGTGCAGGTTTCTCGTAAAGAAAATAAAAAACTCATTTCCGTTGAAGATTTAAAATCCCCCGTAACTCTTTATCTTAACGAAGTAAAAAAAAGCGATCCTGCTGACGGCACAGGTTTGATAGGCAGTTTAATGCTCAACGAAGATGGAGAAGGCGTGTTTGAGTTTCCCGAAAAATTTAATAAACTCACTTCCGCGTTGCATGAGTTTACCTTCATTGCCAAAATAGAATCTGACCCCGTTTATGATGACGCTGAAGAAGAAATTACTATTTCAGATGCAAAAATTGAAATTAAATATTCCGGTGAAGATTCCATTAAAACCACCTCTGCTATTCTATATGAATGGAAAGACAGTGCCTTTGTGCCGGTGCCCGAAGCAGAACTGAAACTATCCATCAAACGGACGTTCAGTTTGTTTCCCATCGGAGAAGAAGGCGCTGTAACAGACGGTAAAGGAGAACTGTCAGCCGAACTTCCTCTGGATATTCCTGGTAATCCCGATGGAACAATAACCATTGTTGCCAGCGTAATCGATCATGAAACGTACGGCACGGTGGAGAGCACCAAGAAAGTGGAATGGAATGTGCTGCCAAAAATGAATGAAGCAATGGGGCGCACGCTTTGGTCAACAGCAGGAAATGCGCCTATTCCATTGGTTATTGCCTGTTGCTCAATCATCGCGGTAATATGGGGAACACTTTTTTATCTTATTTTCCAACTCGTTAAAATTAAAAAACTAGGCAAGCAAACTCAGTAAAAACAAAATACAAATCAATCACTAACAGTAACACTTTAAAAAACAATTTATGAAAACAACATCAAAAAACAAATTTATCGCAGCGAGCATCATGCTTTTTGTTTTTGCCGGCATGATCAGCATGTCGTTTGTAAACAATACCCAGGATGACAAAAAGAAAAAACCATGGGTGGTTCCTGAAAAATCCAAAGCAATGAAGAGCACGGTGAAATCGGATGATGCAACCCTTGCTTCCGGAAAAGCTTTGTACGCAAAGCATTGCAAATCCTGCCATGGAGTTAAAGGATTGGGCGATGGGCCTAAATCAAAAGAACTGGAAACATCATGCGGTGATCTTTCGGTTGATTTAAAAGATCAAACTGATGGAGAAGTTTTTTTCAAAGTAAAAGAAGGAAGGGATGACATGCCCTCATTCAAGAAAAAACTTCCTGAAGATGATGATATCTGGACAATCGTAAATTATATTCGTACCTTGGCAGATGATGCAAAAAAAAAGTAGAACCGATACAATCACAACCGAAAAAAAGCACAACGGGCACAGATACTGCAAAGACGGAAACAACTAAAACGGGAACAGCTGTAACAGTTCCCGCTAAAACAGACACGACAAAAACAGGGCAACAAAAGCAAACACAAAAGTTAATAACAACCTACCAGATAGGTTCTGCAAAAATTATCGTTTGGGAAAATAAAAGGAAAGGAGAAGGCGGAGATGTTACAGTAAGAAGTTTTGAAATAGCAAAAGCCAGTAAAGGAAATGACCAAAGTGATACTAAAAATCATTTTGATGCAACAGAACTTCTTCAGTTAAAAGCAGCTCTTGATAAAGCAATAAGTGATGAGGTCGTAAAAATAAAAGAAGAGACAGAAGTAGAGAAAAATAATCGGTAACTAATGAAAAAATCCTCTGAGAAATCAGGGGATTTTTTATGCTATTTAAAACTCTGAAATAAGTTATGGCTGTTTCAGATTAAATGATTTATTTTAACCGATGAAAAAAATCACATATTCACTATATCCATATTGCTTATATCTTATTTCCTCATACCTTATTCCTTTCTTCTTCTCTTCCTGCCAAAAAGAAATTACGATAGACCTTCCCCCTCTGAAAAATAAAATTGTTGTTGACGGGCGCATTGAGCCGGGGTTTCCACCCTATGTCATTCTCGCTCACAACATGGCATATTTTGGTCATCAGGATCAGAACAACATTCAGAATATGTTTATTCATGATGCAGTAATAAAAGTTTCAAACGGAACCAAAACAATTACGCTCACCGAATTTTGTTCCAAGTCACTGCCGGATTCTTTACTCGCAATCATGGCAGAATTTACCGGGGTAGACACCTTGCTGCTGAAGAACATAAATTATTGCATCTACTCTACGTTCGATCCTTCTGTTTTCGGACAAGTTGGAAAAACATACTCACTTTCAATAGTTGCAGAAGGAAAAACATATACTTCTTCCACTTCAATTCTTCCTCCTGTTCCGCTCGATAGTTTATGGTGGCGACTTGATAAAGACGACACGCTCGGGTTCATCTGGTCACATCTTACAGAACCTGCAGCAGAAGGAAATACATATCGCTGGATGGCAAAAAAAATTGGCAAAGATCCTACCTTCCTGCCGCCTTTCGGTGCTGCTTTTGACGATAAGTTTATCAATGGACAAAGCTTGAATTTATCATATGGGTATTATAATAAAGGCGATACCATTGTTGTAAAATTCTGTGCCATTGATAATCCTTCTTATCAATTTTTCAGAAGTATGGAAGTGGTTACGAATAGTGAGGGAAATCCGTTTGCCGCTCCTGCTTCAGTTCTCTCAAATATCTATCCTCAAAAAGAAGCGCTTGGAGTATGGTGCGGATACGGAACCGCGCTGGATACGGTGGTGTGTAAATAGTTACTTAAGATAAATCATCCACGAAGTTGAGAATCTTTTATTATTTTTGACAAAAGTATAAAGTAGTTAAATAATAAAAACACTATTTATTTTTAACTTATGCAAAAAACAAGTTGCGAGTTGTGTGCAAATACTAATTGTTTTATCAAGATGTATTGTTCTCCGGAATGGATTCATCAAATAAGTTTGAGCAAGAGCCAGGTTTTTTATAAACAAAATCAAAAAATCATCAGTGAGGGGGAACCTGTTCTCGGTATTTATTTCATTCAACAAGGGAAGGTGAAAGTATTCTCTACGGGCTTAGATGGAAGGCAGCAAATTGTTCGTTTTGCCAATGACGGGCATATACTCGGTCACAGAGGATTAGGATATGAGAAATATCCGATCAATGCTGAAGCTATGGAAAGCTCCCTTATTTGTTTCGTCTTAAATGAAATACTGAATGAAATGTTTATGGCTAACCCGAAATTTTCTACCGGATTGATGATGTTTTATTCCCGTGAACTGAGGAAAATTGAAATCAGAATGAAGAATATTGCTCACATGAACCTTAGAGAAAAAATTGCGGAGGCCTTATTGCTGTTATTTGAGAACTTTGGTTTGAATCAAGAAAAAGAATTGGATGTTCCCCTCACCCGTGAAGACATTGCAAGTTCAGCAGGAACGAATGTCGAGCAGGTTTCCAGGCAATTGACCGAATTTGAAAAGGAAGGATTTATTGCGAAACGCGGAAGAAAAATAGCGATATTAAAAAAAGAAGGATTAAAAAAAATTATCAGCAAGCATTTTATGCAGTATACATGAAACTTCAAGCCCCTCCTAAATCCTCCCCATTGGGGAGGATTTGTATTACTTTCTACTTCCCTTCGGGAAGGAAGAGATGGTCTTCCTCCCACTTTGCGAAATCGCATATTTTGAACTAATCGAAGTCATTGTCTGTCCTTCCATAAATTCTCACTTTTGTTTTGTAGAGCAAGAGAAATACAATTAATAAATAAAAAAAACTAAACAACCAATAATTAACAACTCAATATTATGAAAACACTTAGAATTACACTGACCTCCTTCGCTGCAGTCGCAGTGTTCGGATTTATTTTTACTCTTTCAAAATGTAAGAAAGATACTATTATCGTGGTAGTGCAGGTGCACGACACACTAAAAGGCAAATCAATTTCCGGTATCTGCAAATATCCGGATTATACAGGAACCATGGTAGCTGCTCCCGGATCAGTGGTTTCTCTTTATTTAGGCTCTTCAAAGACCGGTTCTCCGGTGGCTACTGCTTATGCAGATGCATCAGGTAATTATTCATTGCCTTATCTGCTTCCTAATACTTACTTTTTATTTGCTACCTATAATACGAATAACGTAAATTATAAACCTATTAACGGAATTAATTTTCTTACGGATGCCACTGATGCTTCTTATGCAATAACCATGGGTTCGTCAAATGTTACTAAAAACCTTGACCTGCTTACTGAGGCGCCAACCGGAACACGAATTCTTACCATCATCAAAGCAGATACCAACGGAAGCATGGGAACAAAAGCATATGTTCCGTTTGAATCGCACAGCAAATGCGAGTGGTGGACAGAATATTCAGGTGCGGGTTATGATGGAGGAGTGAACGGAACAACTTTGCAGGGAGGTTTTACAACGTATGGAAACAATTTACCGGAATATGGATGGGGACTTACCAACTTTTATTTTGATGAAGCCAATCCTCAAAATGATACTATCAAAGGATATGTGTTGCTTTCTCACCTTACCACCTTTGAAGCAGTAAGAGACAGTTTGTATGGCGGTTGCGTGCCCAAAACATTACAGGTGGATACATCAGGCAGTACAAGAACTACTGTAAGAGCAGTTCCAAAAACTGACACAGCATGGTATTATGCTCCTGGTGGCTCTGTTGTAAAATACGGTAAAGGTTATCTTGCTCATGGCTTCATGACTGCCTTTTACAAAAGCGCAGCAGGTGAAATTGAACCGCCACGCATTACTCCTTGCTCGGCCGATACGGTTAGCTGGAACGGAAAAAGTCCGCAGTATGCAGGACCATGGAGTCAAAAAATCACTAAGCAGATTGATATGTACTTTGAATTCCAGGGAGTAAATACAGCATGGAATGCCACACATACAACATTTAACAAGTATGCAGTGTTTGAAGGACAGTTTGATTTCAATCGTTCCGACTACTATGTTAAAACAACAAGCATAGGCAATGTTATGCATGTGACTCCGCACGTTCAGTTGAAAGGCGCTAATAATCAGGTTTTCTAATCTGATTGTCAGAGTATTTCTGAACAACTCAAAAAAATGCTTCCCGATTTCCGGGAGGCATTTTTTTTGTGCGCCATCCATGTTCTTTTACTATAGGGTGCAAGTCCCGAACACACGTTGATAACGCGAAGTGTTAGCTGAAAGCAAGTGCAATGTTGCGAGGCATTGTGCGGAGGAAGCCGAAGGCAAAAGCAAGTGATAA
>JACRAM010000065.1 GCA_016213405.1 Bacteroidota bacterium | reverse complement strand
GATGTCGTCTGTGAAACTGCGCAACTGTCCATGGTTAGAAACAGCATAACGGAATTTAGATTTGTAACCGAGAGGAAATTCTGTCCATTGTTCTTTCATAACTGTCGTGTCGTTTTTTGGTTTTTGAAATTGCAACTAACGGTTCGGGGATTAGCGTAGGCGGGGATAAACCGCTACGCACTTGTCCAACGAAACAAAGATAATAGAAAGCAATGAACTATAAAATTATTCGTCTGCCCCGCTTACGCTAATCCCTTGTTGGCAGCAGGTTTTATTTTTTCATTGTCAAGTGAGAAATAAATTCTCCACTGTCAAAATCGTCCCACATTAAAGTCAGTATTCTGTCCCCAGTTTTTAATTGTGCGTAACTGTCAACCGCTCTGTCGCAATAATTTTTTATTTCGTCAATTGGTGTCCGTCCAACACAACAAATCATTATTCTATGATTTGCATTTGCAAGTAATAATTTTTCAAAGTCAAATTTTATTGCGGGTAAGCCGTAGGTCATTTCAGTTTCTAAAACTAATTCGGCTGAAATTAAATTTCTGTTTTCATTCTCCTTATACCAAACCAAGTCGTAAAGCCATTCGTTTTCAAAATAGTCGGGAAAACCGCTTGCACATACTCTAAACCCTTTTTCAAGTCCGTAGTTGCCGATAATTTCCTTTATTGAGTAAGTGCAAAATGAACTTGAACGATTGTCTTGTTTGAAGTAGTCGTCAGCAAATTTGTTCAGAGCATTTGTAATCCACTGCTCAATGTCGTTAAGTGTATTCATTGATGTCAGTTTTACAATGCAGGTGAATGTTTTCCTTTTCCCGCTCCGCTTGGGTGTCTTTGACAAGTGTTCGCTGTCAAACTTGAAATGTTTGGATACTTTGTCCCGCAATACTTACAAGTGTATTGAGGTTTTTCACTTCCTTGATAAAGTGAATGCTTTCCTTTACCCGCACCGCTTGGGTGTCTTTGGCAAGTGTTCGCTGTCAAACTTGAGACGCTGGGATACTTTGTCCCGCAATGCTCACAATAAAAATTTGTCATTTTATTTTGGTTTTAGTTTTTGCCTACTCTGTTGTCGGTTTTCGGCTTCCCCGTTGTCTATGTGCAGTGTCGTTTTAAACTTGCTGCCAACGGTTTCGGGCTTTGCGGAGTGGCGGAGTTCGGAGCACTTCACTGTCCCCCGCTACAAAGATAATTACTTGAACGAACTTTCAAATTAAATGTCAACCGCCATTTCGCAAAGCCCGTGTTATGCCCTGTGCATTTTTTTTTCTGTCCAGCAGTCACAGTCGCACACCGATAACTAAAATGTCGTCCACTTGTTCTGTCCCGCCTTTCCATTCTTCGATAAAGTTGTCGAGGTGGTGCTCTTGTTCTTTTAAAGATTTGTCTTGAATTGAAAGCAATATTTCTTTGAACCTTTTTGTCGTTACCTTTTTTTGTTCTGCTCCTCCAAAGGTGTCTGCGAAGCCGTCTGTGGAAATATAAAAGGTGTCGCCTTGCTCAAATTTTATTTCATGGGTGTCGAAGTGTTGGCTGTCCTCTGTGAAACCGCCAATTGCTTTTTTAGTTGCTTTAATTTCTTCAACAACTGTCTGACCGTTGCGAATGAGCCAAAGCGGTCGGTTTGCACCAGCGTATTTTACAACACGCGTATCTGTGTCTACAGAGCAAAGCGCAATGTCCATTCCGTCACGCGTTGATTCATCGCTGTCTGTCTGGCGAAGCGAAGATTTTATTCCCTTATTTAAGTGGCTAAGTATTTCGGAAGTGTCTGCGCTGTGCGCTAAAGCGTCATCTAATTTTTCAGAACCTATCATGCTCATAAATGCGCCAGGAACTCCGTGACCTGTGCAGTCAACCGAAGCAATGAAGACAGATTTGTCATTTTTGTGGAAGTAATAAAAGTCACCGCTCACGATATCTTTTGGTTTAAATAAAACAAAACTGTCTGGAAATACTGAATAAATTTCTTTTCTCTTTGGGAGTTTTGCTTGTTGTATTCTTTTAGCGTAATTAATACTGTCGGTAATGTCTTTGTTTTTTTCTTCGATGATTTTATTTTTGTCTGCTAAAAACAAATTGCTTTTTTGTTTTTGCCTGTATCCTCTGAAAATAAAAAATGCCAATGAGAATATTAACACTAAACCTCCCGAAACAGAGTAAATAATTATTTTTTGCTGTTTAATTTCCGCTTTGTATACCACTTCTTTCTTTTCTTCTTCTGATTTTCTGATTTTTTCTTCTTTCTCTTTTTGATATTGATTTTGAAGATTAGCAATTTTTGTTGTCACATTAAGTTTGTTAAGCGAGTCTTTCATTTCGGAGTACAACATATGATAAGAATACGCCATTTTATAGTTCTGCTGTTTGACATATAATGCCGATAATGTAGAATAAATTTCCTGTAACTTTTCTTTGTTCCCAATTTGTAGCCCATAGGTCAGTGCTTTCTTCAGCATTTTTTCTGCTTGGGCAAACTTATTTTCTTCGACAAAAAGTACTCCAAGTTCGGTATATGTTTCTGTTAATCTGCGCTTGTCATTAATTTCTTCATACATCCGTTGTGCACTATAACAATTCTCCAATGCTTTGTCATAATCCTTTTGATTACTGTATAAACTACCAATTAGAAGATAGGAGTCCGCAATGCTTCGTTTATCTCCCGTTTCTTTTCTGATATTTAAAGCAAGCAAATGATATTTCATTGCTTCTTCAATATTGCCAAGTGAAGAGAAAAAATTACCCAAATAGCTGTAGGAAAAACCTATATCATATTTATCCCCCAACTTCTTTCTGATTTCTAAAGCGTCTAAAAAGTATTTAAGAGCGTCATCATTGTTTTTTTGCATTTGATAAACATAACCTATATTACTATACGAGAAGGCAATGTTTTTTTTGTCATCATTTTCTTCTGATAGTTTCAAGCCAGCAAGTGAATTTATCATCGCTTGTGCGTAATCGTCTTCGTAAATATTAAGGTACCCGAGGTTATTGTAAGCATTGGCTTCTCCCTTTTTCCATTTAAGCGTTTTGGAAAGTGATAATGCTTGTGTGCCGAACTCGTGTGATTTACCAAAATCGCTGGCTATACGGTATTCATTGCACAGAGCACTAAGCACCATTACTTTATTTGTATCCTCTTTGGCTTTTTTGAGTAAGAGTAAGAGGGAGTCGGGTTTGCTCTGCTGTCCAAACGCAGAAAGAGAAAAGAAAAAAAGTGTCAGTCCGATGAGAAGATATTTTGTCAACTGTGTCAATGTTTTTTTTGTCTTTTGCATTGGGCATAACGTTCCGCGGGCGTGCGAAGTGCGGGATTAAAAAGCACTTCGCTGTCCGCCAGCACAAATATAATTAAATACTGAAAACATTTTTTCAAAAAGTAAACCCGCATTGCGCACGCCCGCTGTTAGCAGCAGATTTTATTCGTCCTCTTTTGCATTTGGAACATAAATAGTAAAAGTTGTCCCGATGTCTGCTTTGCTGTCCAGCACGATGTAGCCGCCAAGTTTTTTAATTGATTGCTTTACTGTATAAAGACCGATGCCTTGTCCCGTTGCTTTGTCTGTCGCTCGGAAAAACATTTTGAAAATGTCTTTTTGTAAATTGTCTGTAATGCCTATTCCATTGTCGGCAATGATAATTTTAATTCCAGTCGGCTCATCTGTCACGCTGATTTTAATAAATGCTTCATTCGTATTTTCCTTTTTGTATTTAATGCCGTTCTCAATAATGTTTTGGAACAGGAAATTGAGCAATAAGCTGTCGCTGTAAAATATTTGTTTAACATTTACAATTGTCTCAAACTTAATTTTGTCAAAACCTTTCATATGAGAAACCGTCTGGAGAACTTTATTTATTGTCTTATTGAAGTCAATTTCTTCAATGTTCAAATGTCCGTCCCGAACGCTCATTGTCTCAACAAGTCGGAGAACGATTGTGTCAAGGAATTCGGTTCGCTCTTTAATTATTTTGAAAAAATGGAAAGCAGTGTCAAGGTCTTTTACTTCTTTGTCCAGAATGTTGAAAAGTCCAAGTATGTTTGCGATGGGTGTCCGAATGTTGTGTGATAATTTATAGATTAAGGTTTTCAATTCGTCAATAGCGTTTCTTAAATCGGTGATGTTTTTCACTGTCACTCCTAATCCGCCATTTACTTTAAATGCTTTGATGCGAAAAAATAAAGTTCCGAAACCAGGATTTTGTATGGCTTCGTCAACGGCAATTGATTTTCCCGTCCGTATTACTTCTTTATAGAGAATGTAACGCTGTGAAGTTTTTATGTCGGGCGAAACTTCAGTAATATGCTTCCCGATGATTTGTTCTCGTGAGGTCTGAAGCAGTTCCAATCCGTCATTGTTAATGTCAATGAGATAAAAGTCCTTGTCGTAAAGAAAGAAAGGAACTGCTGCGTAGTCAAAAAAAACTGACCGTAGTTTGCTGTCGTCTGTCGTCATAAATTTGCTGCTAACGTTCCGCGCATATTGCGTTGTTGCCGATTTACGAAGCGCAAAATTGTCTGCCGAAACACAAAGCAAAGATATGAAAAACAAAACTCGATGCAAGATTGTAGCGGCAATAACGCAAATGCGTTGTTACCGCCT
>JACRAM010000064.1 GCA_016213405.1 Bacteroidota bacterium | reverse complement strand
TTGCAAAAGAAGGTTACTACAGTTTATCGGCAAACTACAAACGATTAAAACTTTATGAAACCGCTGTATGCGTCTAAGCATGTACAGTGGTGTGAGAGGTGGCGAAGTTACTTTGTACCTTCGCTTCCTACTTTAATTTTACCGCTATGCTATGAGATTTATTTGAACAATGAAACCGTTCCCGAAATTTTCGAATCATCTCCATTAGACGCCTTGCATTGAATGAGGTACATATAAACTCCTTCCTGACAAGGATGCCCTTTCTTTTTTCCATCCCATCCTTCGGCAGGATTATTTGTAATCATCACAGGAGTTCCTGTATTGTCAAAAATGCGCAAGGAATATTCTGCCGGCTCGATGAATCCGATAACAGGAATAAAAATATCATTCATATTATCTCCGTTAGGAGTGAAAGCATTCGGCACATAAATTTTCGGATACTCATAAACCTTTGCGATGTTTGACGTGCTGGAATCTGCAAAGAAGAATGGGTTTCCTGCTCCTTCAATGGCAACTACTTTATAAGAAAAAATTCCTTTGCTGGTGAAAAATGGAGAAACATCATCGGTAAAAGTTTCTCCGCTTCCGGTAGGGGTAACAGTTCCTATAGGAGAAGTATTCCACACTCCATCCACCGAGCGGTAAATATCATAGTGGTCAACTCCTCCAAGAAAACTTCCGTAATCGTTCCACGAGAGAGTAACATCAAGGTTCGGAGCAACAGAAGCGGTGAGCAACATAGTTGTATCAATGTTGGATGAAGTAATTACATGTGCGCAGGAATCCATAGCATCTACCTTATATATATAACTGTTCGCTCCGGTATTTACTCCGTTATCTGTATACATAAGAACAGTTCCGGCAGGAGCGGGGGTGGCAATGGTGGTGAAACTTCCGCTTCCGTTAATAGCCCGCTGAATGTTGTACTTTTTAACGCTTGTTGCAGTGGGATCAACATGCGCTTTGATGTCAATTTGTTTATCGGAGACAACTGTTGCATAGCGGTTGTAGTGATAGGTGGGGGGAGATAAAACAGTTGCGTTGAAGCACGCTTTGTTGGATGTAGATGTTTTTGCAGGACTTCCATTATTAGTTGCGCGGATGAAATAGCAATAAGAATTTCCCAGCGCGAGTCCGGTATCCATATAATCGGTATCAGAAGCAGAGTTGGTAGCAAGCAAAGTGAAAGGAGGTCCGTTCACACTTCTGAAAATTTGATATTGATTCACGGCAGGAATCATATTAATATACTGATTCCACACAAGCGATGCGGTGGTGGCGCAAATATCAAACGTTGCGGAGAGATAAATTGTTTGATGCTCAATTCCCATGGGAGAAATATTTCCGCAGGAATCAAGAAATGCAACACGATAATATTCCGAAACAGTTCCGGCAACGGAGGCAGTATAGGTGTAAAAGGCAGGCAGCACAGGCACAGTATCAATAGGAGACCAAGTTCCTTTATATATCACAACTGATTCCGCATCAGGTGATGGAGATTGATACCAACTGATGGTTGCTTTGCTGCTTGAAAAGTCAACGCTTACTGTATCAATGGGAACAAGGGTGGGAGGAGTTTGGTCTTGAAATTGGCTGCTGTCAATATTAGAAGTGGAAGTGCAACCCACCGAGTCAGAAATTTCTACTTTGTAATTCACATAAGAATAAGCACATAAAACTCTCAAAGTATCTTTGTAAAAAAGATTCTGAGTGCTGTCACGAAGAATCCAAGCACCGGCAGGGTATTTCCTGTAAACTCTGTACCATTTGAGTGAAGAAGAAATATTGGGTGTGGCAAGCTCGTTCCAATTGAGATTTGCGATATCTATACTGAAATTTGTTACATTCAAATAAATTGTGGATAAAGTATCTTTTGGAACAGAAAAAATACTTCCGAGTGACTCGGTAATAATATAATAGTAAACAGGATTTGAGTTTGCATTAGCAATTGGGTCATTGTAAAAATTTTGACTGTAAGGTGTGATAGTGGCAATTTGCGCAAATGGACCTGGCAAAGAAAGGGAAGAAAAGATATGGTAAGCGACAAATTGAGAACCGGGGTCAGGTGGTATTACCCAAGACAATGTTACATTTCCTGAAGGAGCATTAACAGCAAGGCACTTCAAATCAGGCGAAGCAACGGGCTGGCTTCGGCAAATAACTAACGACCCGCCAATCATTATTAATATCAAGAATAGATGTCGGGCAGGCAAATGACAAATGACGAATGGAAATAATATCTTTCTTAACACGGTTTTTCTATTGGGGTGAAGCAAATTTACCGATTAAACGGAGAACAGTAAAATTTATTTGCCCCTGACAAACTTTCTATATCTTCGCAATTATCTAAAAATAATTTCGCAATGAGCAATAAAGAAGCATGGGGTTCGCGGGTTGGATTGGTTTTGGCAATGGCTGGCAATGCAGTGGGGCTCGGAAACTTTCTCCGCTTTCCTGTTCAGGCAATTCAAAACGGAGGAGGAGCATTCATCATTCCTTATTTAGTTTGCTTTTTGCTCATGGGCATTCCGCTGTTGTATGTTGAATGGTCAATGGGAAGATTCGGAGGCAAGTTCGGACACCATTCCACACCTTTCATTCTTGATTCCATGGACAAACGCAAGTTTTGGAAATACGTTGGCGTTTTCGGAATTTTCACCAACGTTGCGGTGGCGGCTTATTATTGTTACCTCGAATCATGGACGTTATCCTGGGTTTGGCACTCGGTTGCAAGGGATTTTGCGGGAAAATCATCTGAAGAAGTTGCCGGTTTTTTTGGAAACTATATTTCACTCACTTCTTATGAGCCGATAATTTTCTGGATACTCTGCCTTCTTCTGAACACATGGATTCTTTCAAAGGGCTTGAGCGGTGGAGTGGAGAAGGCGGCAAAAATCGGAATGCCGTTGCTGATTATTTTCGGTGCGTTCCTCGCCTACAAAGCAATCACGCTTCAGGCAGGAGAACACAATGCCGTGAATCCCGGCACGTTGGGATTAAGTTTTTTGTGGACTCCGCAGTTCAACACTATTTTTGAGCCGAAGGTCTGGCTTGCTGCAGCCGGGCAAATATTTTTTACACTCTCTGTGGGAATGGGTTCAATCCAGTGCTATGCCTCGTATGTAAAAAGCAAGGATGATATTGCGCTGAACGCGATGAGTGCGGGATGGATGAATGAATTTGTAGAAGTGGTTCTCGGTTCTGCCATCATCATTCCGATTTCAGTGGGCTATCTCGGCATTGATAAAGTAGTGGAGATGACAAAGAGCGGAGGACTTGGACTTGGATTCAAAACGCTTCCATACTTATTTGAACAATGGGGAAGCGTGCTGGCGGTGGTGTGCGGAGTCTTTTGGTTCGGGCTTTTGTTTTTTGCGGGAATAACTTCTTCACTTGCGATGGGAACTCCCGTAATGGCTTTTCTCGAAGATGAATTCGGATGGAAACGAAATAATGCCGCATGGATGTTCGGATTTATAGTTCTCATCCTCGGTTTGCCCACCGTTTTGTTTTTTAATTATGGAGTGTTTGACGAATATGATTATTGGGCGGGAACTGTTTCGCTTGTTGTGTTCGCATTGGTGGAAATAATTTTATTCGCCTGGGTTTTCGGAATGGACAAGGGATGGAAAGAAATTACCGATGGCGCGGATATAAAAGTGCCCGTGATTTTCAGATACATCATCAAGTTTATTACTCCGTTGATTCTCGGCTGGGTGTTCTTCGCCAGTTTGCCCGGAATATGGGACAAAATAAAAAATGCAGATATAGACAAACAAATTCTCGCTGCCACTGATCCTGCGGTAATTGAACAATTGCAAACACAACTTTTGTATGTGAATATTTCGAGAATCGGGTTGATTGCCATCTGGCTTGGAATTGCCTATCTTGTTTTTGTCGCTTATAAAAAACGAATCAAAGAAGGAAGATTTACATCATGAATACATCAGCGCTCATAATGATGGTTACCACCGAGGCAATCATTTCCGCCATCACATTTTATTATTTCTGGAAGGTGCTCAAGACACCCGCAAAGAAAGAACCCGATTCCTATTCGGAGAATGATGATGTGAAAAGATAAAAAGTAACCCCTGGCTAAAGGGTGATATTGTTTTTCTCCCTTTAGGGTTGAGGCAAAACATTTTCCATGAAGCAATTCCTTCGTGATTACTTCTCATTCAATCGCAGAGAACGCAACGGAGTTTTTGTTCTTCTTTCCCTTATTCTTGTTTTAATTCTTTATTTATCCTTCGCAGATTTCTTTTTCACAAGAGAAAAAACTGATTTTTCAAAATTTGAAAAGGAGATTGCTGATTTTGAAGCAGTACAAAAACAAATCAGTGATTCGCTTTCAGCCAGAAATAATTATTTTACTTCTTTTAATACTCTTGACGCAGATAGTGCGGAAAGATTTTCTTTCAATCCCAATAATTTACCCGAAGAAGATTGGAAGCGGCTGGGTTTATCCGACAAGCAAATCAAAACGATAAAGAATTATGAAAGCAAAGGCGGAAAATTCAGAACGAAAGAAGATGTGAAGAAAATGTATTGCATCACGCCTGAACTTTATGCTTCGCTTAAGCCATACATTCAGATTCCAGAAAATGAAACACCAGCATTCAAAAAATCCGAACATCAACCATCAACCATTAACCATCAACCATTGTTTGTTGAACTCAATTCTGCCGACACCACTTCTCTCAAAACCCTCAAAGGCATCGGCTCCGCTTTCTCGAAACGGATTGTAGCATTCAGAGAAAAACTCGGAGGATTTGTGAAGAAAGAACAACTGATGGAAGTTTATGGATTTGATATGTAAGCTTCCCCATTGTTAGGACAGTTCAAAATTGTGTTTTGGGATTGGTTGATTTTGATTTTTGTTGTTGAGTAAATATTGTTTTGGAGACAAAGAGTTAAGAGAATCGTGAGGGCGCTCGTTATTATAATGTTCTTTC
>JACRAM010000063.1 GCA_016213405.1 Bacteroidota bacterium | reverse complement strand
CAAATACATTTTTTCCCGAAGGGATGGAAACCCAACCGCAGAGTTCGCTGAGGTTTTACGCAGAGAACCGCTGAGAATACAAGATTGCATTTTCTCTGCGGCTCTCCGCGTGTTGTTTTCTCTGTGTTCTCTGCGGTTAATTGCTTTTCTGCGTAACATCAGTTATCCAATTAACTATTTAACCTAAAACCAATGGCAAAAGGAGTAATAAAAAGTCTTTACCCTCCGGGGAATAATGGCAGCCGCAATGGAGCGGGACAAATTACAGAAGATGTAACCCTCAAAAAATATGTGTTTCAAACACCCGCAGATGTGGACCCCGCAAGCGTACCGCTCAGCGTTGGCACTCCGGTTGTGTTTGATGCAAACGGAAATCAGGCGGGCGGGGTGAAGCTGCCACCGCCTCCAACGTGTACACTTACTGCAAATCCTACTTCTATAAAATTGGGAGAATCTGTAACACTTTCATGGACCAGTGAAAATGCTGATACTATTACAATTGATAATGGTGTGGGTAATGTAACACCTGTAGCAGCAGGTTCAAAAACTGTCACCCCGACTGATGTATTTACTTATAACCTTACAGCAGCAAATTCATCAGGTCAAACTGCTACTGCGAGCATAACTATACAATTGAACGCACCGGTGCCCGGTGATAGGTAGGGTAGTTCAAGGTATTTTTACAAGTTAATTTAAGTTCAAGATAGTGGTGCCGTCTGCACTGCAAAAAGCCGGATGAAGAAAACATCCGGCTTTTTTTGTCTTCTTGTTTTCTTACGGGTGCCAGTTTATTTGTCTTTGGGAGTTTCAAGAATCTTAATATCTTTTTTGGATGCTGTACTTCTTGTCATTGTTGCAGCGTTATGGACTGTATTATCAAATTCTGACATACGGGCTTCTTCTCCTTTATCGCCTTTTAGTTTATTTAAAAGATCATCATAGTTATTTGCAATTGCCGGGTTTTCATATCCAGTTCTGTTAGCAATTACTATGTAAGAAAACTCAATACTGCTCTTTCCGCCATTTAGTTCTTTAACAATAAACCCATTTTCAGTTTTTTGAACATACAGCCCATTACATTCACCCATTGGAGTAACGTTGATAGACATGGGTACTTTAGTGGATGCTACTTGCATGAAATTTTTATCAAGCACGATTTCAGATTCCCCATTCATTAATGTTCCAACACCGTTTGCCTGAATTGAAACATTGTTTGATACCATTGTGAACATCGCCTTATTCTCATTGCCAACATTTTGAAGATGAACATCTAATCCATCTTTATATTCATTGCCATGTGAATAAAGAGCAAAGTCAGCACCTTCTGAATAAATTCCATATTTTCCACCTTGTATATTGGCTCCTAAATAGGAGCTGAAAGAACCTATACCTACCCGTAAAGATGTGTCTTGATAGCTCATTTTGCTTGCTGCATTGGTTAATGAAGTGGTAAACCATCCTCCATAATATCCATTATCTGCGTATCTATGATACCCCAAAGCTCCAGCACATTGTCCCAAACCACCCTGAACATAAGAACCCAACACACCACCGCAACGTTCACTATTTGCAGTACCAGAAGCACTTGTACTAACTAATTCTCCATGCACTCCAAAATGCCAATAATATCCCCAGCCACCGTCTGATTGGACATTAGCCCTAGAGTATATTCCTTCGTAATCGGCTCCATTACCATAAAGTGTACCTAATGCAGAAGCATTTGCAGTGCTTTGTTCTGAAATTAAACCTTTTGTAGTAGCAATAAACGACCCACCGCTTCCTGATACTAAATAAGTTGCGCCAGCATTATTGCCTGCTATGATCAGTCCGGTTCCTGAAGTATTGGTATTCGTAAAAAATCCTCCCATTCCCCCGCTTTGTATAGTTGATCCATAAACGCCATCGCCAGTTCCTGCTCCTGAGGCAACAGTGTTAACTCCAACCATTCCTACACCATTGGCATTTGCGCTTACTCCATAAACTCCATAACTGAGGTTAGTATTATTTCCATAGCCATACACGCCTACATTGGTGCTTGCAAAAGCGCCACCGCTGCCGCCTGCTAAATAAGAACCGGCAATATTGTTTCCTGAACCAAGAACACCTGTGCCGGCTGCAGCCGTATTAAAACCGTAAACCCCCATACCCGTTGCGGAAGAAGATGAACCAAGCACACCATACACATTAGCAGCACCAGTTGATGCTCCGTATATGGTAGCATTGCCTGCTGTTGCCAAAGTGCTTGAAACAAGTAACTGATAACTTGCGCTTGGGGCAACGTTAATTCCAACATTACCAGCTGCTAAAATGGTCATCCTGTCTGTGTTGGTTGTTCTGAAAACTAAATCGTATGCATCAATGGAGCCGAGAAAAGAACCTGCTGCGCCAAGTGTATTGCCGTTTAACATCCACGCGCTGCCGGGAGCAACGTTATCAATGAGGTTTACCCAGCGCGCGGCTGTTACGCTCCAGTAATAATAACCGGCTCCGGCTGCTCCTGTGCCTGTTATTGCCGTGGGGGTATTGGTGTTGTATACAATTAAACCCTCCACCGCAGCGCCTGTAAGCGGAAGGTAGGTGGTTGTGACGGTGAGGTTCAGCCGCGGGATAAGCAACCCTAATGTTCCAGAAGAAACATCTAATATGGCGCAGTTGGCTGCCGCTGCACCTGTGGTGTTGATGGCGATGTTTTGGCTGAAGCCCCACCCTGACCCTCCCCATTGGGGAGGGAAAAAGAAAATTGCGGAGAGGAGGAGTGCGGAGATAAAATATATTTTTTTCATCTGAAAATTATTTTACTTAGGTGACGATTATTGTTTAACGTATTGAATTAAAATTTTTGCTTTAACAATACCATCATTTTGGTTTGCGTCTTCTAAGGCAATACCTATGACCATTCCTGATTTTGTTGCTTTCATTCCAACGCCAGATATAGATGATGTAGTTATAAGGTCTCCCTTTTTAATATTGCCATTTTCATTATTAACCTTAATATAAGTTGTGCCTTCTTTTGCAACTACATCACTTTTTTTTGATGGGTTTTTATTTCCAGTCGCAATACCAATAATCTCCTCTTGATAAGGTTTTGAGGATTGGTCAAACTCATTGCCGTTATTTAATTCTTGATTGACAGATATTAAAATTGTGCCTGCATCAAAGTCCTTACGAATCCTGCGATCCTGTGCATTTGTATTAAATGCAAAAAAGAGTAATATAGAAAATGTTAGAGCGAAATATATTTTTTTCATCGTATATTTTTAAAACTATTATTGTTTAATTTCCATTAATGTTATATAGCCGTCTTGAACCCAGTAACTTTCTGTGCCAGCAGCGTTATTAGCCATTGCTGTTTGAATTGAATAGGTATGTGAGCCGGCAGAAGCTCCGGAATCATAGAAAAATATATTGCCATCTCCCTCTAATATATACCAATCAATATCTGCAGTAAACATCGAGCTTCTGGCAATTTCTACTCCATCTCTTAAAATTCTATACCAAACTGTTTCTGGAGCCCAATAGGAGTAGTTATCAGTTTTCCAGCGAATATGTGTATTCACGGCTACAAGGTTTCCCGAAGTAATTGTACGAGTTATAGAAAGCCCGCCAACATTAAACCAAGTTCCGGTAGTATAGCCCGAAGCACAAACACCACCGGTACCGCTATACGTACTTGTATTATCCCCAACATAACGCGTGCAGGCAGTAGCGTTAGATTGAGTAAATCCTTGTCCCCCTGCCCCGCCTATACCCAAAAATGTATTTACCGCAGCGGCAGTTCCGGTTCTTAAATAATTATCACCCGCTTTTATCATTACGCCAGTAATGCCTGCTCCAACAGCATTGTCGCTGGAATTAAAATACTGGGCATAATGATAGCGTGCGGTAACAGCATCACCACTGGAAGTAACATAAAATTGATCAACTCCTGCACCATTTCCCACTCTGAATTCCTGTGTTCCTGCTCCCACTGCTCCGTTATCCCAGTTTACAATCACAGCATTTCCTGTAACTGAATTAAAGTGAAGATTGGGAGTCATGCGCATTATTTGGTTGGTGGGAGTGTATCCGTTCATTCCTTCTAAAGCGCCATTATTCCAATACCAATCCCAATTATTATCTGCGGTGTTGAAAATTCCGGAGTATGATGGATATATCATCAAGGTCTTCATATTGCTTCCTGCGCCATCTCTAAAATTAATTCCACCCCATCCGTTCTTAGTGCCTTGTATAGTAAGCGCTCCGTATGTTGACTGGGACCCGGATGCATAAATTGTAGAGCCGGCTGTTGACATATTAATATTTCCGGCAACATCTAATTTTTGCGTGGGCGTTATAGTTCCAATACCTACATTTCCTCCTGTAGAAGGAACAACTATCGCGTATTTGTTTGCAGCACCTGTGGCTTCAGCCCAAATAGCGTAAGCAGTGCCGCCTGCTGCCCCGGCATGTGTCACATGAAGACCTTTTGTTCCGCTTGCTGCACCTGCTGGCTGCAACACTTCCAGCATGCTGCTGGTAGAGTTAGGTAATCCTGTAGTATTAATGGAAATATTCTGTGCCTTAACTGTTACTATTCCTGCAGAAACAAGCGTGAGGGTGAGTAAATAAACTTTTTTCATTTGACGTTGCATATTTATTGTTGGATTACGGGGGTAAATATTTTTGTCAGTTCTATTTTAAAAGCGCTGAAAGTTTGAGAATGTAAAACATCTGCTTTGGTGTACGTTCTGAGTAAATGGTACGCTCCATTTTTCAGAGAAAAAATTATCACTCTCTCTTCTTCCGGAAAAACAATCCAGTACTCTTTTACGCCAAAGCGCTGGTAGAGATTCTTTTTTTCCACAGTGTCGTAATGCTTCGTGGAAGGCGAAACAATTTCTACTGCTAAATCGGGCGCGCCCTGTATGTTCTTTTCGGTGATGATGTGCACTCTTTCTTTTGATATGAAAAGAATATCGGGCTGCACGCAGTTATGTTCGTCAAAATATACATCGGTGGGAGCGATGTAAACTTTTCCGAGATTGTTTTTTTCAGCAAGCAATTTAAGTTCAGCAAACAAATTACCGGCAGCCGACTGATGATTGGTGTAAGGCGCGGGAGCCATGTCCCTGATGTTGCCATCAAAAAGTTCATAGCCCCAGCCCTCGGGAGTTTTGAGGTAGTCCGCGTAGGTTTGTTTACCTGTCTTGTTGGCAGACATACTCTTTTTCTCTATGGGTGCAGTATAACTCATGCTTAATAATCTGAACGGATAAATACTTTTTTAGCGATTGCATTATTGTTATTAAAAACTTTTACCACATAAATTGCAGAAGCAATATTGTTCGGAGAAAGTTTTATGTGATTGTTTCCGGCAGTAACATTTGCAATTTGCCCTGTAATTTTCTGCCCCAGCACATCAAACATTTCAATGTTGTATTGCCCGTCCTCCAATGCGTTGATGTTAATGGCTGCACCACCCTCTTCACCGTAAATAATTATATCGTCACCCGCGCATCCGCTTACGGTGATGGTACCTGAATAAATATACGCTCCGTTAAAGTCGGTTTCTTTCACGCGGTAAAAAGAAATTCCGCTGTAGGCATCCGCATCCACGGCTGAATAATTCTGAATGGTGCTGGTGTTGCCTCCAGCGGGCTTAGTGGCAATGGCGGAAAAATTATTTCCATCAAGAGAACGCTCCACCGTAAAGTAATCTGAATTTTGTTCGCTGGCGGTGCTCCAGCTGATGGTTACATCTCCGCGGTTACATTCTGCGGAAAGAGAAAGCCATTCTACAGGAAGAGGGGCAAGTGTCTTTGACAATACCCAGGGAAGAGAAGTAAAAGTATTTATAGCATTTGCAGTTACCGCGCCTACTCCCGCAACAACGCCCGGATTGCTTCCTACAGGCGCTTGCCAATAGGCGCCATTCCATCGTTGCGCGCCAAAGTTGCCACCGGGCCCGCCAAAACTGGCATCCGTTGTATTTTCTGCCAAGCCTCTATATGAAAAAGTAAGATTCGCAGTTGATGCAACGGGTACATTGATGCTCCACCACCGGTCAATCACGGCTTGTACAGAACCATCTGCGCCAATGTTTTGATCGTACATATTGGTTACACCCGATGCCCAAGCACCGGCTACTTTGTTATCCGTTCCGGATGCCCAGGTAGAAACTCTTAAATCGGATGCGGCTCCCACTGTTTTGGTAAAAGTGAACGGCAGATAAAAAGTATTGCTGTATCCAAAAGGAATTACATACGTTGTGGGAAGAGAAGTGGTGCCGGACCATTGAACATAATTGTATTCTCCTTCCGAAATAATCCATCCGGCAGTACGCGCAATCGCTGTGTTGGCAGGATTTCCAATCACCAGATAAATCGGAGTTCCGGCAGTGCCGTTAGAAATATTCATGTACGTTGGAGTTGCCCCGAATATAAGTTGCGTGGTCTGGGCATTTGAAAAATTCTGCCCTGCCAAAAACAGCAGCAAAACAAAAGTTAAAAACAAGGGTGAGCATCCCGACTTTGTCGGGATTCGTCCTCTGGCGAATAGTTTTTGTTTCATTGGCTTATGGTTAGGCGATTGAACTTGCGTACAATTATACTACTCATACTTCATATATCAGCACAAAGAGCCATCTTTTCGACAAAGGGTCGTTTTTTTTAGACGAAATCAAACATTTCTTAGTTGGGTTTTCATGCAAATGAAGATATTTTCATTTATATCATGTTCTCCAAAGAAAAATTATTTATGTCCGCCAAAGGACGGACTCCGTACATTTGTCGGAGCGGGATGAGAAAACAGTTTTCTTTTGAAATTGATAATGTGATTTCTTTCAAAGAGAAATTGCTGCATTACGCAAAAAACATTGAGCGGTTTTGTGTGCTGGATAGCAGCAATAGTTCAGAATTTTCAGGTAATACCTATAACTGCATTGCGGGAATTGATGCGATGGAGGAAATCAGCCCCTGTGAAAATTCTTTTGAGGCGCTGAAAAAGTTTCATCAGAAAAAAAATGACTGGCTGTTTGGTTATCTCTCGTATGATTTGAAGGATGAGATTGAACCCCCAACTCTTCCTTCCCCCAATGGGGGAAGGAGCGAGGAAGGGGGCGGCATTAGATTTCCTCAGATGCATTTCTTCCAGCCGAAATATGTTTTCCGCCTCAAAGGGAATAAAGTGGAAATTGGTTTTCTGCCTGAAGTTTCTTCCGAAGAAGAAGTTGAGAATTTGTTTCATGAAATTCTGAATTGTCCCTTGTCCCTCGTTCCTCGTCCCTCGTCCCCAAAAATCTCACAAAGAATTTCTAAGCAGAACTATATCCGAACCATCAAGAGAATAAAGAATCATATTCATAGAGGCGATATTTACGAAATGAATTACTGCATGGAGTTTTTTTCTGAGCAAGCAGAAATAAACCCCGTAGGAAATAATTCCAACGGGGTAAATCCTGCGGAAGTTTTTCTGAAACTGAATGAAACTTCACAAGCTCCCTTCTCTGCTTTTTACAGAATGAATGACAATTATTTGCTGTGCGCAAGCCCTGAACGCTTTCTGAAAAAAGACGGAAGAAAAATAATTTCCCAGCCGATAAAGGGAACTGCACGAAGAGGAGTAACTATTTCAGAAGACATTGAACTGAAAGAATTGCTTTTGCAAAATGAAAAAGAAAAAAGCGAAAACGTGATGATCGTGGATTTGGTGCGGAATGATTTATCAAGAACCTGCGACAATGTGCGCGTGGACGAGCTTTTTGGAGTTTACACCTTCAAACAATGGCACCAGATGATTTCTACCGTGAGCGGAGAGATGAGAAATGATGTTCACTTTGCGGATGTAATTAAAAATGCCTTCCCGATGGGCTCAATGACAGGCGCTCCGAAAATCCGCGCGATGGAACTTATTGAGCAATATGAAAAAACAAAACGCGGATTGTACTCAGGAGCGGTCGGCTATATCACTCCTGCCTCACCCCTTAATCCCCTCTCCTCAAGGAGAGAGGAAAAGGGGGCGGGGGTTGTTTGGGGTGAGGCCGATTTTGATTTCAATGTGGTGATTCGAAGCATTCTCTATAATTCATCTTCAAAATATCTTTCGTTTCAAGTAGGAAGTGCCATCACCGCCAACTCAATTCCAGAAAATGAATATGAAGAATGTCTGCTCAAAACAAAAGGAATGTTTGAAGCACTGAAAGCCCAACCCCAACCGAGCGATGCTCGCAACCTTCGGTTGTCATTAGGAGGGGAGCATGAAGTAGAAAAATCCGAAAGTGTATTTTAGCAGAAAGTATGGATATGCTCGAACAGTTACTATCGTTTTTGCAAAAAGAAAAACTAATTCCCTCCCTAACGGGGAGGGACAGGGAGGGGCTTTGTTTTTTACTCACCGTCAGCGGTGGCGTTGATTCCGTTGTGATGTGCGATTTGTTTCACAAAGCAGGATTTTCATTCGGCATTGCTCATTGCAATTTTAAACTCAGAGGAAAAGAATCTGACGAAGACGAGCAGTTTGTGAAATTGCTGGCGGAGAAATACAACGTTCCTTTTCACAAAAAAAAATTTAACACAAAATCCTATGCTGATAAGAAAAAGATTTCCATCCAGATGGCTGCGCGGGATTTGCGCTATGAATGGCTGAAACGGCTGGCAAAAGAAAAAAAATACGACTTCATTGCCACCGCTCATCATCTGGATGATTCCATTGAAACTTTTTTCATTAACATCCTGCGCGGAACGGGAATCGCTGGACTTCAGGGAGTTCCCGTAAAACACGGAAATATTATCCGCCCGCTGTTGTTTGCCGGTAAAAAAATGATTCGTGATTATGCGGAAGAAAATAATCTTAAGTGGCGGGAAGACAGCAGTAATTTCACTGATAAATACCTGCGTAATAATATCCGCCATCACCTGATTCCCTCTCTCAAAAAACTGAATGCGGGGTTTGAAAAAACCATTACCAAAGAATTATCCTACTTCAAAGAAGCGGGAGAAATTTTTAAAAAGTTTGTGGAGGAAAAGAAAAAGGAAATCGTAGTGGAAGAAGGGAAAAACATTCTGCTCAACATAAAAAAACTTAAAGACAGCGGGCACGCGGAAACACTACTTCACGAATTGCTCCGTGCGTATGATTTCACTCCTGAAACTACCGAACTTATTGCGCAACGGATGTACACCACAGCTGGAAAAAAATTCTTGTCACCCACCTATCGTCTTATTAAGGACAGGGATTTTTTGATCCTCACTCCAAAACATGCTAATAAAGAAAACAAAGAATTTCTTCTGAAAGAAAATCAAAATGAATTTCAGAACGAAAATCTAAAACTGAAAATAGAAATAATAAATGGAAATCTGTCCAAAATAAAAGACAAAAGCAGTTCTGTGGCACATCTTGATTATTCCGCTCTTGCATTTCCGCTTATAATAAGGAAGTGGAAACGGGGCGATTTCTTTTTTCCCCTCGGCATGAACGGGAAAAAGAAACTCAGCGACTTCTTTGTTGACCAGAAAATTCCCATCCCTGAAAAGGAATACGTTTATGTACTGGAATCAAATGGAAAAATCGTTTGGGTAATCAATTACCGGATTGATAACCGATTTAAAGTACTCCCAGGCACAAAAAAAATCCTAAAGGTTGCATCGGTTGTCTGACACAGGACGAAATTTTTAGGCATCTCGTCTTTACTTTTCTGCCATTCGTCTAAATTCTGAAAACAAAACGAAGCTATTGTCGTTAAAAATAGAAATCAAAACTTTTGAGCATGACACAATTATCTACCGCTGTAATCACTTCTGTACAAAAAGAAGACATTAGTCATCTCCATTTTCCGCACGGGGAAGTACTTGTTGAAAAAAGTGTAATCGAACACAGAAAAACTCTGCTCGAACGCGCAGTAGTTCTTGGAAATACATTTAAAGGAAAAACAAGAATTATTTTTGAAGACAGTGACGGCATTAAGCAGATTGAAACGCACATCTGGGGATTGACAGACAAGCGCTTGATCTTAAAAAATGGCATCGTAATACCTATACACAGAATTCACGAGGTAAAACTCTGATAAAAATAAATTCCTTTCCGCCAAGGGCGGGATGGGGGTTTTTCATGGGGATAAGCCGTCCGAGGGATCGGGCGGCTTTATTTTTTAGAGCCCATCCCCGTCCCTTCCCTTCGGGAAGGGAGAAAAATTCTCTCGTAGCATTTTTTTAAATCCTTCCCTTCGGGAAGGATTTAGGATGGGCTTTCTATTCCACATGACTTAAACGAAGCATATTCGTTCTGCCTTTTTCTATAAGAGGCATGCTCGCGGTGTTGATGACAAGGTCGTCTGTTTTTACAAGTCCTTCTTTTTTTAAATACTTTTTCAGATCCTCCATGGTTTTATCGGTGCTTTCATATTTGTTGTAATAAAATCCGCGCACGCCCCATACTAAATTCAGCGTAGTAAGAAGTGTGTGATTGTCTGTAAAAACAAAAATGTTCGCGCGCGGACGATGGCTGGAAATTCTGAAAGCCGTGTATCCTGAATTGGTCATTGTCACGATGGCGGAAACATTCGCTTGTCTTGCCATCACGCTGGCATTGTAGCAAATGGAATCTGAAATGAATGTTTGTGTTTGCAAAACCGGGGGGTGCTCACGGAAATAAATTCTTTCTTCCTGCTCCACTCTTGCAATAATCTTCTGCATGGTTTCAATTACTTGCGCAGGAAATTTTCCAACGGAAGTTTCTGCGCTGAGCATCACGGCATCCGTTCCGTCCATCACCGCGTTGGCAACGTCATTCACTTCCGCGCGGGTTGGAGTAAAATTCTCTACCATGCTCTCCATCATCTGCGTGGCAATAATGACAGGGCGCGATGCACGGATGCATTTGTCCACCAGCATTTTCTGAATCATCGGCACCTGCTCCATCGGAAGTTCAACGCCCAAATCTCCGCGGGCAACCATAATTCCATCCGCAAGATCAATAATGTTGTCAATTTCTTTCAATGCCTCTGGTTTTTCAATTTTCGCTATGACACGCGCGTGTTTGTGTCTTTCTTTAATTTTCTTTTTTAAATCCACGACATCGGTCACTGAGCGAACAAATGAAAGCCCAATCCATTCAACATTGTTCTCCAAAGCGAAATCCAAATCTTTCAAATCTTTTTCTGTCAGGCACGGAAGAGAAATTTTTGTATTTGGTAAATTCACTCCTTTGTTGGAGGAAAGTATGCCGCCCTGAATAATTTTTGCTTTTACTAAATCTTTTTTATTCGTGCTGATAATTTTGAGAAGGAATTTCCCATCATTGATTAAAATATTTTCGCCAGGTGAAACATCCGAGGGGAAATGTTTGTAATTGATATAGAGTTTTGATGCATCGCCAACACATTCCTTGCTGGTAAATGAAATTATTTTTCCTTCTTTCAGATGAACGGAATTATTTTTGACTTTGCCGATTCTGATTTTGGGTCCCTGCAAATCGGCAAGTATGCCGATGTTGGTATTTAATTTTTTATTCAGCTTACGAATAGCAGCAATAACTTTTTTTACATCTTCATACGAGCCGTGAGAGAAATTAATACGGAAAATATCTACTCCTCCTTTTATCATCTTCTCCAGAATTTTTTCCGAGGAAGATGCGGGACCCACCGTGGCTATTATTTTTGTTTTATTATACTTTATCATCAGAAGACAAAATTTTCTTTTGATTTTATTTTTTTCGGGTCTATCTCAAAAGCAGTTTGCACAAACGCCACTTCTTTTACTTTTTTCAGGATGGAATTTTTTTCTGAGAACGGAATTCCGCCCTGCACCATCAACAGATAATCAGCGTGCTTGTATTCGGAAACAAGAAATTTATTTTCTGATTTATTTAAAATGATCCGGTAATCCGTAAACATTTCTTCGTTGTGGTATGCAAACACGGAGAACTTCGATTGTTCTGCCTGATTTTTTTCATGCACTTCCATATCCTTGCCTTTTGAGAAAGCTGTTTTCAATTGATTATTCAGTGCCCAGCACAGGCGATATGGTTTTTCTCCGCAACTGATTCCGAAAAGAAAAAAGTCATAATCGTTTTGTATCAGCAGTTTTTTCTTGGGTGCCATTTCTATCAGGGCTAAACCCTTTGATGTATCTTGTTGTTGTAGCCCCGACCTTAAGGTCGGGGTTAATAAATGCATGTCACATGGGCTTCAGCCCTGAATAATTAGTATCCGAGCTTTTCTCTAACTCGTTTCAAAACGACACCGGCAACTTTTCTCGCTTTCTCCGCACCCAGCAATAATTTTTTCTCCAGTTCATTTTTATCGCTCATGTATCGGGTAAACTCTCCGCGCTGAGTTTTGAATTTATCCATGATGAGCTCAAAAAGCTCAGTCTTCGCATGTCCGTATCCGTATCCGCCTTTTAAATATTTTTCTTTCATCGCTTTCGCTTGTGATTCATTTCCCAGAAGCGCATACAATTTGAACACATTACAAGTGTCAGGATTTTTCGGTGCTTCCAAAGGCGTAGCGTCCGTAACAATATTCATCACCACTTTTTTCACATCTTTTTCAGGAAGAAAAATATCGATGTAATTATTGTACGACTTGCTCATCTTCTGTCCGTCAATTCCCGGAATTATCATTACGCGCTCGTCCATCAGCGCTTCGGGCACGACCAGTGTTTCTCCGTATTGATTATTGAATGCTGTAGCGATGTCGCGTGTCATCTCCAGATGCTGTTTCTGATCTTTTCCAACAGGAACAAAATTTGCATCATACAATAAAATATCAGCAGCCATCAGCACAGGGTACATGAAAATCCCTGCGTTCACTTCCGATAATCTTTCGGATTTATCCTTGAAAGAAGTTGCGTTGGCAAGCATCGGGTAGCGGCTGAAGCAGGAAAGATACCAGGTTAGCTCGCAGACTTCTGTTACATCGCTCTGTCGGTAAAAAGTATTTTTCTCTGTATCAAAACCAAAAGCAAGCCACGCGGAAGCAGTTGCGTACGTATTATTTTTTCTTATCTCCGCATCTTTAACCGTTGTGAGCGAATGCAGATCCGCTATGAAAAAAAATGATTCATTCTCTTTCTTCCTTGAAAGTTCAATGGCGGGCATGATTGCTCCGAGCAAATTTCCGAGGTGCGGAACTCCTGTGCTTTGAACGCCTGTTAAAATTCTTGACATAATAAAAAGCCCCTCCTAAATCCTCCCCGTTGGGGAGGACTTGAAGTGGTTGTATTTATTTTTTTCATTTTTCTTTTTTTTCCTCCATAACAGAGAGGGCGAGGTAGAGCATTACTTCATCCCATGTTGTTCTTTCCACAACTGATTAAACGATTTCGGTGCAACTTTCGGAAGTTCTCTTCTATTTCCCCATTGCTTTTTGAAAAACTGGTTGAGCATAAAATTTTTCAATGCCGATCCTCCTTTTTCCATTGTCCTGCGCTTCATCATCGCCTTCTTCCAGAAAACCCACATGAGATTTTCTGTTGTCGAAGAAAATTTTTCTTTCACCGAATCTCTCCGGTTATATAAAAGCAGTTTATGCAAATCAATTTTCACAGGGCAGACTTCTGTGCATTTTCCGCAGAGCGATGAAGAGTAACTCAGATGTTTAAATTCTTTCATGCCCCACAACTGCGGAGTGAGAACTGAGCCGATCGGTCCGCTGTAGGGAGATGCGTAGGTGTGTCCGCCCACACCCTGATAGATCGGGCAGGCATTCAGGCAGGCACCGCAACGGATGCAATGAAGCGCTCTGCGTTGTTCAACCTGCTCAAGCACATTGGTTCTGCCGTTATCAAGAAGCACCACATACATTTCTTCCGGTCCGTCTGTTTCACCGTTTTGTTTCGGTCCTGTGAGAATGGAATTATATACCGTAACATTTTGTCCTGTTCCGTGCGTGGCGAGCAGCGACCAGAATAATTCCATGTCTGCGAACGAAGGAATTATTTTTTCTATGCCAACAATTGCGATGTGAACTTTCGGAAAAGCCATAGAGAGCCATGCATTGCCTTCGTTCTCTGTGAGAGCAACTCCGCCAATATCCGCTATGAGAAAATTTCCTCCGGTGATGCCTGCTTCAGCAGAAACATATTTCTCGCGCAAAAATTTTCTGACCCAGGCAGTAATTTGCTGAGGCGTGTAATCAATCGGAGTTCCTTTTTCTTCGTGAAACGTTTTCGCCACATCTTCTTTGGAAAGGTGCATGGCGGGAGTTACAATATGATAAGGCGCTTCTTTTCTTAATTGCACGATGAATTCTCCCAAATCTGTTTCGAGCGATTCGATGCCTTCTTTCTCCAGAGCCTCGTTGATGTGAATTTCTTCGGTGACCATGGATTTTGATTTCACCACAGTTTTTGTATTGAAGCGTTTCAGCACTTTAATGATTTCCTGATTGGCTTCTTCTGCATCGCGCGCCCAGATTACTTTTCCTCCGCGCTTAATGAAGTTTGCCTCGAACTCTATGAGATACTTGTCAAGATTGTCAATCACTTTTGCTTTCAGCGCGGAAGCGCGTTCCTTGGCAAGCTCTAAATTGGAATATTGTTTTTTCCCTTCAACTACTTTTTTGTCATACTGAGAAATATTGAAAGAAAGCTTTCTTCGGTGTTCGGGATTGAACACTTTTTTTTCTGCATCATCAAGAAATTTTTCTGCGGTGGAAAATGCCATAGTTGAAGCCTCTCCCCAACCCTCTCCCAAGGAGAGGGGGGAATTGTTTGAGTGTAAAATTAAATCGCTTTGGTAAATTACAACTGATAACGAACGAGAGTTATTAACAGAATTTTTTGCTCCTTCCCTTTGGGAAGGCGGGAGATGGGCTTTTATTTCTTTCCCGCCTTCTCCACTCTCAATCCCACATCCATGATGAAAGGAACCTGCTCCATCCGCATGGCGTGTTCAAGTTCAAAAGTATATTTGCCTGTGATGGGAAATTTTACTTTGGGCTTCCACAAAATCTGATTGTCCCAGATGTCTCCCATTCCATCACCTTTCCATTTTCCGTTTTCATCTGATAAAACACATTCGAGCGTATCCTTCGCAAGTTTTCCGTTAGGAAATTTTATCACGATGAACATATACAGATTGGCGTACGGATAATGGCTTGCGTGGCGAACGTTCACATACAAATTATGAAGCGCTGTGGTATCTTCAATAGTTACATCAAACGAAAGTTTGTTTTTCACATCCCATGAATAATCGGGAATGTCAATGTTGTCTTCGAAGACTCGGTTGCTATCGCAACCAGTAGACAGTAGGCAGTAGACAGTAGACAAGCAAATAGTCAAAAAAAAATTCAATTTTTTCATTTGTATTTTTTGTTTACTGTATATTGTCTACTGGGAATTATCTGCGGTTACGATTGCGGTTATTATTTCTTCCCCGGTTCCTGTTATTATCCCTGCCCTTGTTTTTATTTTTATCGAAACGAGAAATGCTGTCCTGTCCCACCACATTCTGATAATCGGGTTCTTTTATTGCCGGAACAATCATCTGTATTGCCGCACGAAGTTCATCGGGCTTTTTTCCTGCCTTATTCATAGCGATAACTTCTTTCACGCGATCAACAGAAAGTTCAATGAACACTCCGCGCTCATTTTCGTAGGCATACCACATCTTGCGCTTGAAAATATCCGTCTTCATGTGATAGGCAACTCCTCCTGTTGTCTCCAGTCTAATTTCAGGATTTGGAAAATCCTTCACCGCATCAATGTATGAATCCAGTTCGTAGTTGAGGCAGCATTTTAATTTTCCGCATTGCCCGGCAAGTTTCACGGGATTGATGGACAATTGCTGGTAGCGGGCAGCTGTCGTATTCACCGAACGAAAATCCGTGAGCCAGGTGGAGCAGCAAAGTTCTCTTCCGCAATCCGCTATGCCACCCACGCGGCTGGCTTCAATGCGATACGTGATTTGTTTCATTTCAATTCTCATTCTGAACGAACCGGCAAAATCTTTTATGAGCTGACGGAAATCCACTCTGCCTTCAGCCGTGTAATAAAATATCGCCTTGCTTTTGTCGCCTTGAATTTCCACATCCGAAATTTTCATTTCCAACCGAAGAAATCGCGCCATGGTTCTTGCTTTCATCATCGTGTCCTGCTCCAGCGCCTGCGCTTCTTTCCATTTATCTATATCGGACTGCTTGGCGATGCGGTACACTTTTTTTATTTCTGGAGAATCAAAGCCAACATTTTTTTTCTTCATCTGCGTGCGCACGAGTTCGCCTGTGAGAGAAACAATTCCGATATCATGACCGGGTGATGCTTCGGTAGCAATCACATCTCCGACTTTCAGGATGAGATTATTTACGTTGCGGTAAAATTCTTTTCTGGAATTTTTGAAGCGCACTTCCACGCAGTCAAACGTTTTTTGCCCGGTGGGAAGTTCCACATCCGCGAGCCAGTCAAACACATTGAGCTTGTTGCAGCCGCCCACACTGCAGGCGCCATTGTTACGGCAACCGCCCGGCAATTGCCCGCTGGCAGTGCCGCATCCTCTTCCTGTTGAACAACCGCTGCATGACATGAGGCAAACCTAAGAAAAAAGTCCCAAGTCTCAAGAGCCAAGTTCCAAATTCCAAGGAAAGAAAAATCTTGTTGTTTCTTGGAGCTTGAGACTTGAGTCCAGGAATTTGGGGCTTCTAAAGTGCAGAAGTTTAATCTTTGAGAAAACGTTTTGAGAAAATCAAATCACCATCTCTCACTTTAAGCAAGTACAATCCTTGCGGGAGTTTTGAAATATCAATTTGTGTTTGCTTTGTGCTTAGGATTTTTCTTCCTATGACATCAATGATTTCAAATTGAGCGTGAGAAGTTTTTGCTTTGTAATTTATAAGAATAAAATCGGAGGAGGGGTTGGGGGAAATATAAATATCTACATAATTGGATTCTAAAAATGGGACTGTTGATATATCCGTGCCCATTATATTACTGAACTGAGAAGTATTATATGTATTTAAATCAGTTGCAGTAGAAGAAATATAAAGATTTCCAATATTTATCGTTGTTTGCATTACGAAAGAAACATTTCCCAAGCCATCTGTAGTTACAGTATCAGCAGCCAAATAAATTTCACCTTCTCCATAACCTGATGGGTCAGGCAATGTATTGGAAAAATACTCTATTCTATACGATGTATTGGGCAGTGCAAAATAATTGCCATAAATAAAATAATTACCAGATTGCATCACAGAATCTAATGTGGGTATTGGAATAACAGGGTTAGAGTATTGGGAATTATATTCTTCCGTTTTAATTCCAAGGCTATCATTATTATAGATGGAATTCCTGGTAAACATTATATCGTTCATTTGTATAGTATCATAATTAATAACATGTATTCCAAAACCATTATTGTTCAATATTTGGTTGTTGGCAATATTAAAATAATTTATTTCTCCAACACCTATCCCCAGCATGTTAATCCCACTTCCACCATTATCATTAATTACGTTTCCATTTATTAGAAAATTGGTATTATAAAAATATTCTCCCGAAAAATTTATTGCATCTATACCAATTGCATCGGTTAAATTATTTGAAATTGTATCGGCAATAATTTGAACTCCGCCTATGTAAGCAGAACGGTCGCTAGAAAAATAAAGTCCGCCATAACAATTTGTAATGCTGTTATCTTGAATTAACATGTTTGTAACGCTGTCTTCAAGGTAGATTTCTAAGCCATATGCAACAACATTAGAAATATTGTTTCCAGACATAGAAAATCCAAAAATATCTCCTCCATTAGCCAATATTAATACAGCGCTTCCATTAGATATTGTTTTGATAATATTATTGTCAATTGCAAGACCAGAAATGAAATTTTGAGCATTGTTTGAAGCCAAATCAATTTCTATTCCCATTCCCATAATGTTTGATATAGTATTATTGTTTATGGAAAGGTTTTGAATCGTTGCCGTGTCAATGGTTGTCGTTGGTAAAATATAAATTGCTGTATTAGTAGATTGGTTAATATCTATAAATTGGTTATTCGTGATTGTAATATTTGAATGCGGTCCACCATCAATATTGATTTCAATTCCTATAATATTATCTTGAAATATATTATTTGCTATATATAAATTGTCAAGCGTATCATTGAAGCTTGTTAGCTGAGAATATTCTATGGCTATATCGTTGTTTGTGAAAAAATTATTTGTAAAAAAAATATTTTTTACTGCTACGAAAGTGGTATTCCAAAATTCTATAGCGGGTTGATTAAAATTTATAAATTTCACCCCATTAATCGTAACCTTTGAACTTCCTATCGCAATACCACTCGGCAGCATGCTTATTAAACTTCCATCAAGTTCTATTAAATAATTAGACGATGAATTTCCTGGCTGAGAAAAACCATCTATATAAACTGACTCTACTACTATTCCGCTCTGCAATTGTATAACAAAGGGTCCTGCTCCAGGTATGTTAAAAAAAATAGAATCGTAGCCAGAAAAAGAATATGCGTCAATTGCTGCTTGTCGTAAACTTCCAGAACCAGCATCTTGAACATTTGTCACATAGAATATAGATGCAAAAGCGGAGTTAATTCCAAACAATAGAATAATTGAGAACAGACAAATAATCTTTTTCATGATGTAAAGGTATTAATTCATATTTGATTTTTTTCGGAGCCAAGAAGCAGCAGGGAGGACAACATCCCCATGTTTCCCTTATGTTTCCCTTATGTTTCCCTGCCGCCCAGCTCCGTTTGACCAAATGTACGGCATTAGAATGAGATTTGTTGCAAGTATTTAGTAAGTGGCGGGATTTTTTTAGTAACTGGTAATTTTTTTGGTCACTTCCCTGAAAGTGGGTATATTTGTAAGGCAATTAAACAAGCAACATTTATGATAACAGTTTCAGAAAACGCAAAGCAAAGAGCGCTCGCACTTATTAAGGAAGAGAACAAACCCGCAGATACTTTCATCCGCGTGGGCGTGGAGAGTGGCGGTTGTTCGGGGCTTTCTTATAAAATGGAATTCGACAATCAAATTAAAGAAGGCGACCAGGTTTTTGAAGATAAAGGAATGAAAATCGTGGTGGACAAAAAGAGTTTTCTCTATCTCGTGGGAACCGAACTTGATTTCTCAGGCGGATTGAACGGAAAGGGATTTGAATTCAAAAATCCAAACGCTCAGCGCACCTGCGGATGCGGTGAAAGTTTTGCAGTATAAGCGACCCATCCCCAACCCTTCCCGAAGGGAAGGGAGAAAAAAGGAAGATGAAAAACAAAACACAAATAGTAGTAAAGTAAGTGAGAATATTTTTTTTGCTTTTTTCAAAAGGTAGAATGAATCTAAATAGACACACACAACAAATCTTCTCCCCTTGGGGGAGATAAGAGAGGGGCTTCATGGCAGATAAGAATGAAATATTAGAACAACACATTTCTTCCGATTACAAATTTGGCTGGACGGATAATATCGAAATGGATTCCGCTCCCAAGGGTTTGAATGAAGATATTGTTCGTTTCATTTCGAAAAAGAAGAACGAGCCGGAATGGATGCTTGAGTTTCGACTGAAAGCATTTCGCCACTGGCTCATGATGGCAGAGCCGCACGACTGGGCGCATCTCAGTTATCCGAAAATAAATTATCAGGATATTATTTTTTATGCAGCACCGAAGCCCAAAAAAGAATTGTCTTCTCTTGATGAAGTGGACTCTGAACTCTTAAAAACATTTGAGAAACTCGGAATTTCTCTCGAAGAGCAAAAACGTTTGAGCGGAGTTCCGTCAACGATCGCTGTTGACGCTGTGATTGATTCCGTTTCCGTGAAAACGACTTTCAAAGAGGTGCTTGCAGAAAAAGGAATTATTTTTTGTTCCTTCAGCGAAGCCGTGCAGGAACATCCCGAGCTCATAAAAAAATATATGGGCTCGGTGGTGCCCTACACTGATAATTATTATGCAGCACTTAACTCTGCCGTTTTCACCGATGGTTCGTTCTGCTACATTCCGAAAGGCGTTCGCTGTCCGATGGAACTTTCCACTTATTTCAGAATTAATACTGCGGGCACTGGACAGTTCGAACGCACGCTCATCATTGCAGATGAAAATGCGTATGTAAGTTATCTCGAAGGATGCACCGCTCCTATGCGTGATGAAAATCAATTGCACGCTGCAGTGGTGGAAATTGTCGCGCATAAAAATGGAGAAGTAAAATATTCTACTGTGCAGAACTGGTATCCCGGAGATAAAGACGGCAAAGGCGGCATCTATAATTTTGTTACCAAGCGCGGAATTTGTCTTGAAGAAAATTCAAAAATATCCTGGACACAAGTGGAGACCGGTTCTGCCATCACCTGGAAATATCCAAGCGTAATTTTAAAAGGCGATCATTCCACAGGAGAATTTTATTCTGTTGCAGTGACCAACAATATGCAGCAAGCCGATACCGGAACTAAAATGATTCACATAGGAAAAAATACGCGCAGCACCATTGTGAGCAAAGGAATTTCTGCCGGAAGAAGCAACAACTCTTACCGCGGACTTGTTCGTGTTGGTAAAGGCGCAACGAATGCAAGAAATTTTTCTCAGTGCGATTCTCTTTTGATGGGAGATAAATGCGGAGCACATACTTTTCCTTATATAGAAATTAAAGATAAAACTGCAGTAGTGGAGCACGAAGCAACTACTTCAAAAATAGGTGAAGACCAATTATTTTATTGTCAGCAGCGCGGCATTGACAAAGAAAAAGCGATTGGTCTAATAGTAAACGGATATTGCCGCGAAGTATTTAATCAGCTTCCGATGGAATTTGCTGTGGAGGCACAAAAACTTTTGGCAGTTAGTTTGGAGGGAAGTGTGGGTTGATATTTTTTGTCATTCTGAGCGAAGCGAAGAATCTACGAAATGAAGCAACATAATTATTTTGTATACATAGTAACTAATCATAAGAAAACAGTTTTATACACAGGAATAACAAACAATTTAGAGCAACGATTAACAGAACACTATTTAAACAGAGGGAATAAAAAAACATTTGCAGGTCAATATCATTGTTATTATCTAATTTTCTGGGAAAGATATCAATATGTAAACCAAGCGATAGCAAGAGAAAAACAAATAAAAGGCTGGTTAAGAAAAAAGAAAGAAGAATTAATAAATGAAGAAAACTCTGAGTGGAAATTTTTAAACGAGGAAGTGATGGAGTGGCCTCCATTAGATGCTTCGCTGCGCTCAGCATGACAAAGGCAAAAAAAACAAAAATATGTTAAGCATCAAAAATCTACACGCAGGAATTCTCGGAAATGAAATTCTGAAAGGGATAAACCTTGAAGTAAAAGCAGGAGAAGTTCACGCCATCATGGGACCGAACGGGTCCGGCAAAAGCACTTTATCTTCTGTGCTGGCAGGAAGAGAAAATTATTCTGTGTCGGAAGGAACAGTAACATTCAAAGGGGAAAATCTTTTGGAGATGCCTCCCGAAGTGCGCGCACGCAAAGGAGTTTTTCTTGCGTTCCAGTATCCGGTAGAAATTCCCGGAGTTAGCAATATTAATTTCCTGAAGACGGCTATCAACGAGATTCGCGCACACAAAGGAGAGAAACCGATGGAGACAAAAGATTTTCTGAAACTCATCAAAGAAAAGCAGGCTCTGGTGGAATTGCAAGGCACACTGGCGAATCGTTCGGTGAACGAAGGATTTTCAGGAGGAGAAAAAAAGAGAAATGAAATTTTTCAAATGGCAGTCCTCGAACCCACGCTTTGCATTTTAGATGAAACCGATTCTGGTCTGGATATTGACGCATTGAGAATTGTAGCAAATGGAGTAAACAAATTGCGTTCAAAAGACCGTGCATTTGTTGTCATCACACATTATCAGCGTTTGCTCGATCATATTGTTCCGGATTTTGTTCATGTGTTGTCGAATGGAAAAATTATAAAGTCGGGCGGAAAGGAATTGGCTCTTGAGCTCGAACAAAAAGGATACGACTGGATAAAAGGAAAAGCAGAAGCATGAGTGTTGTGTTAGATAAACCCGTGTTTGTTCCCGTGCAACTGGAAGGAGAATTCAAAACTCTTCTTGCAAAAACTTTTTCTTCTGAGCCCGAATGGCTGAAAGAAAAAAGAAAAGAAGCATTTGAAAATTTTTCTGATTCGGGAATTCCTACTCGAAAAGATGAAGAATACAAATACACGGATGTAAGAAAAATATTTTCAGGAAAGTTTACAGCGATTCATAACGAGGCGCACAAACTGAATTTCATTCCATCCCCTTTAGGAAAAGAAAATATTCAACTTGTTTTCATAAATGGTTGGTTACATAAAGATTCAACACTCAGCACGAAACTTTCAAAAGGAGTTATTGTAGGGAATCTTGCCACTGATGGTTTGCTGAATCATTCCGATTTGTTGAAAAAGTATTTAAGTAACGATGGAGATGCCCTGGCTCAACTCAACTCTGCTTTGTGGACGGATGGCGCATTCATTTATATTCCCGAAAATGTTGCGATGGAAAATCCGATTGAAATTATTCACATTTCGACAGGAGTAAAAGAAATTCTTGCAAGCCCGAGACATTTGATTATAGTTGGAAAAAATTCTTCGGTGAGCATTATTGAAAATAATATTTCTCTTGACCTCAATGCTCATGTGATTGTAAATTCTCATGCCGATATTTTTGTCGGAGAAAATTCCAAAATGCAATTCTATCGTTTGCAGAACGATTGCAAAAATGCTTCACAAATTTCTTCCATAAATGTAAGTCAGGAAAAAAATTCTCGTTTTGACACCAACGCCATCACGCTTGGCAGCGAATGGACAAGAAATGATCTTAGCATTGCTCTGAACGGAGAAAATTGTGAATCGCACCTGAACGGTTTATTTATTACCAACGGAACAGATCTCATTGACAATCACACTGCCGTTCATCACAACAAACCGAATTGTCAGAGTAATCAGCTGTACAAAGGAATTCTTGACGGAAAATCTACCGGCATATTTAATGGAAAAATATTTGTAGAGCGTGACGCGCAAAAAACAAACGCATATCAAAGTTCAAAAAATATTTTGCTCAGTGATGACGCTACGATAAACACAAAACCACAATTAGAAATTTATGCGGATGATGTGAAGTGTTCGCACGGCTCCACCACAGGGCAATTGAACGAAGAGGCGCTCTTTTATCTCCGCTCACGCGGACTGAGCGTTGAGAGCGCAAGAAATCTTTTGCTGTATGCTTTCGCGAATGATGTATTGAATACAATCAGAATTGATTCGCTTAAAAATTATTTGGAAGAACTCGTGAATAACTGCCTCACCCCAACCCTCTCCGAAGGAGAGGGAGTCAAAAAACAAAATGATTGACGAGAAAAAAAATATAAAATCAGTCTCCTCCCCTTCGGGGAGGGCGGGAGGGACTTTTGATGTTCAGAAAATTAGAAAAGATTTTCCGATTCTTTCCCGAAAAGTGAACGGCAAGCCATTAATTTATTTCGACAACGGAGCGACTGCGCAAAAACCAAAGCAAGTCATAGAGGCGATTACAAAATATTATTCAGAACAGAACGCAAATATTCATAGGGGAGTTCACACATTAAGCCAGGAAATTACTTCTGCTTACGAAAACGCAAGAGCAACAATCCAGAAACACATTGTCGCAAAACACGCTCACGAAATAATCTTCACCAGCGGAACGACAGAGAGCATTAATCTGGTTGCGAGTGGATTCGCGAAAACGTTTGCGAATGCCGGGGATGAGATTATTGTTTCTGAAATGGAACACCACAGCAATATTCTTCCGTGGCAACAATTATGTGAGGAAAAAAAAGCTGTGCTGAAAGTTATTCCGATAAATGAAAACGGGGAATTGCTTCTCGATGAATTCAAAAAACTTATTTGTACAAAAACAAAACTAGTTGCCATCACTCACGTTTCAAATACACTCGGCACAATTAATCCGATAAAAGAAATTATTTCTCTGGCTCACGCGAAAAATATTCCAGTTTTAGTTGACGGAGCGCAGGCAATTCCCCATATGAAAGTGGATGTGCAATATCTTGATGCGGATTTTTATTGCTTTAGCGGACATAAAGTGTATGGTCCTACCGGAGTTGGAATTCTGTATGGAAAAGAAGAATGGTTAAGAAAACTTCCGAACTATCAGGTCGGTGGTGGAACAATTAAAACTGTTTCATTTGCCAAAACAGAATATGCAGATAGTCCTTTGCGCTTTGAAGCAGGCACTCCGCACATTGAAGGGGTAATCGGACTGGCAAGCGCAATTGATTATATAAATGAAATTGGATTAGAAAACATTTCTTCTTACGAACATACACTCACAGAATACACAACCGAAAAACTTTCAGCGATTGCGGGATTGAAAATTATCGGAACGGCAAAAGAAAAAGCAAGCGTGATTTCTTTTGTGCTCAAAGGAATTCATCCTTATGATACAGGAGTAATTCTTGATCAATTAGGAATTGCCGTTAGAACTGGGCATCATTGCACGCAACCCATTATGGATAAATTCGGAATTCCAGGGACTATTCGCGCTTCGTTGGCATTTTATAATATAAAAGAAGAAATCGATGAACTTGTAAAAGGAATTGAGAAAGTAAAATCAATGCTGAAATGAGTATCGAAGAAATTGAAAAAGAAATTGCTGAAGAGTTTTCAATGTTTGATGACTGGATGGGAAAGTATGAACACATTATCGAACTGGGAAAATCATTACCGGTGATTGAGGAAAAATATAAAACGGATGACCGATTGATTAAAGGATGCCAAAGTAGAGTGTGGCTGCATTCAGAAATAAAAGATGGAAAAATAGTTTACACGGCAGACAGTGATGCAATTATTACAAAAGGATTGGTTGCACTTGTGATTCGAGTTTTATCGGAACATTCTCCTGATGAAATTGTGAATGCGAAAATGGATTTTATAAATCAAATAGGACTGACACAACATCTTTCTCCCACAAGAGCAAACGGATTGGTGAACATGATCAAACAAATGAAACTGGATGCACTTGCATTAAAAACAAAAGTTTGAGCGCAATAATCATAACACAAAATACAGAACTCGCTCAGAGGGTGATTGACATGGTTAAAACCTGTTACGATCCGGAAATTCCTGTGGACATCTGGGAACTCGGCTTGATTTACGAGATAAATCTTGACGCGGAAAATAATTTGATTCTAAAAATGACATTGACCTCTCCTTCTTGTCCTGTAGCAGAATCATTGCCTCCGGAAGTAGAACAAAAGCTAAAAGGAATAAGTGGAATTACTTCTGCAAAAGTAACTCTGACATTTGAACCGCCCTGGACAAAAGAAATGATGAGCGAAGTAGCGCAAGTAGAATTAGGATTTATGTAATGGAAAAAGAAATTGTAAATAGAGTAGCCGAAAGCGGGTTGATTGAAATCAATCTTGAGGACTTTTTTCCAAAAGGAGGACGAGAACTTCTTGATGTAAAAAAATATTTAACCTCCCTCTCCTTGGGAGAGGGACGGGGTGAGGCTTTTATTCTTAAAGAAAAAGATTTCCGGGAGTTTGTGAAAAATGAAGATTGGAAAAAATACCAGGATAAATTTGTCGCCATCACTTGTTCGGCCGATGCCATTGTGCCCACATGGGCATACATGCTCATTGCTTCTGCTCTGCAGCCTTTCGCGAAAAATTTTGTATTCGGTGATTTAAAAACTTTAGAGACAATTTTGTTTAACGAAACGCTTTCAAAAATAAATCCCGAAGATTTCAGGGATAAAAAACTTGTAATCAAAGGCTGCGGAAATATTCCTATTCCCGCATCTGCTTATGTGGAACTTACGCGCATTCTCAACCCTGTTGCAAAAAGTATAATGTTTGGAGAAGCGTGCAGCACCGTGCCGATTATGAAGAGGAAGGACTGAAGAAAGTTTTTTCAGTGGTCGGAAAGATTCTCAGCAAACAGTTTAGGATGTATTTCTATCGTAACACATTACTTGTAAAATATCAGTTTTTTCTGGAAATAGAGAACAATCGCCTGCTTGATCAATCGCTCCTGTTCCAGTGGCTTGAGCGAAGGAAGTTTTTCGGTTGACTTCCAGTGAGGCCATCCGTCTTCATCTTTCCCTACAAATTCATAATAGCCGTAATCTTCCAGTAGTGTGCACACTGCAATGTGCATGAGTCCGAGCTTTTCATCCTTGGAAAAGACCTTATGACCTTTGCCGAGTTCCTGAACGCCTATGAGAAATAAAATTCCTTTGAAATCTATTTCCTCTCCAAACTGTGAAGAAAGCTGCTTGATAATTTTTTGCAACTCAATTTCTACTTCTGCATCCATTCTACAAATTTAGCTTTTACACTTGATTATGTTGAAAGAAAGTGATTTCCATTTTGCTTTCTGCTTCCTTCCTTATTACTTTTGAATTATGAATTATGTTGATATCATACTTATCATTCCTCTTCTTTGGGGATTGTACAAAGGATTTTCCAAAGGACTAATCATTGAAGCTGCTACGCTGATTGCTTTCGGACTTGCAGTTTGGGGCGCGATAAAATTTCATGACTTCCTTTCTATGTGGATGAAGGATTCTTTAGACTGGACTTCGAAATATCTTCCGCTGATTTCTTTCGCAGCAATTTTTATAGGAGTGTTGTTGATTGTTTTTGGAGTCGCAAAACTTTTAGAAAGATTTGTAAAAGCCGTTTCGCTTGGATTTGTAAATAAACTCGGAGGCGCAATTTTCGGAATGCTGAAGTTCGGATTGCTGATGAGCATGATTATTTTTTTTATGGAAGCAATAAATAAAACAGTTTCATTCATTCCGGACGAAACAAAAAATAATTCTCTTCTATATCCGTACGTTCAGAAAATTGCTCCGTTTGTAATTCCGGGCTTGAATGAAAGTCGACTGAATAAAATAATTCCGAATGCAGATTCAATGAAAGTAAAAGTGAAAATAAAATAATTCGAATTATTTTTCTATCGCCTCAATCCCAGGCAACGTTCCGCTTTCAATGTATTCCAGCAAGGCGCCTCCACCCGTAGAAACATAACTGACTTTATCGGCAAGATTATATTTGTTAATGGCGGTAACGGAATCTCCTCCGCCAATCAATGTAAACGCTCCTTTGGATGCTGCCACTGCTACTGCCTCTGCTACTGTCTTCGTTCCATGCTCAAAACTGCTCATCTCAAAAACACCCATTGGTCCGTTCCATAAAATGGTTTTCGATTTTGCAATGACATCCATAAATATTTTTTCAGATTTTTCACCCAGGTCTAACCCCATCCATCCATCAGGAATATTTTTTATATCAGAATATTTTTTGTTCGCTTCATTGGAAAAATTATCAGCAATGATGGCATCCACAGGAATATAGATGCTCACGCCAACCTTTTTTGCGTCACCCAGAATATTTTTTGCTGTTTCAATTCTATCTTCTTCCACCATTGATTTACCGATGTGTCCACCTATCGCCTTTACGAAAGTGAATGCCATTCCTCCTCCTATAATAATGTTATCTGCTTTCTTCATCAACTGTTCGAGAATCAGAATCTTGTCAGACACTTTCGCTCCACCCATTATGGCAGTGAAAGGTTTTGCAGCGTTATTCATCACTTTATCGATACTCGCAAGTTCTCCGCTCATTACATAGCCGAAGCATTTTGCATTCGGAAAAAATTTCGCAATGACGGCTGTAGAAGCGTGCGCTCTGTGTGCTGTGCCGAAAGCATCATTCACATAAAAATTCCCAAGCTCAGAAAGTTTTTTTGCAAACGCTTCATCACCTTTTTCTTCTTGTTTGTAAAATCGCAGATTTTCCAGAAGAAGGATTTCTCCTGATTTCAAATTTGCTGAAATATTTTTCGCTTCATCACCAATACAATCATTTGCAAATTTCACATTTGTGCCAAGTATTTTTTCAAGGTGATTCAGTAAATGTTTAAGAGAATATTTTTCTGTCGGGCCTTCTTTCGGTCTTCCTAAATGGGACATCAATACAACACTCCCTCCATCGCTCAGAATTTTTTTAATAGTTGGAACGGCAGCTCGGATTCTTGTATCATCAGTAATATTGAACTTATCATCCAGCGGGACATTGAAATCAACGCGGATAATTGCGTGTTTGTTTTTGAAATTGATTGCATCTATAGTTTTCATATCGTGAAGTTTGGATTAGGAGTATTGAGATGATAATTAATTTGCGAAAATATGGTTTTGAGGGGAACTAAAAATGAGGATAATCATTGAAATTAGTAACTATATTTGAACGATGCAATTCGGCAATGTCATAGGACAAAATGAAGTGAAAAATCGGCTGGTAAGTTCTGTGCAAAACGGACGAGTCAGTCATGCTCAACTTTTTTTAGGAACGGAAGGAAGCGGTGCGCTGCCTCTTGCGCTTGCTTTCGCTCAATTGCTTCTCTGCAAAAGCAAAAGCAAAAATGATTCATGCGGAAAATGTTCTTCGTGTATGAAGAGCGAAAAATTAATTCATCCCGATATTCATTTTGTTTATCCGATTGCTTTGTCAAAAGAAGTACGCATGAGCACGGATCTGGCTGCTGAATGGCGGGAAGCATTTCTTCAGAACCCCTATTTAAACTTACACGATTGGTTTTCATATCTTTCTGCAGAGAACAAACAGCCTGTTATTGGCGTGGAGGAAAGCGCAGAGATATTGAGAAAACTTTCCCTCACTACTTACGAAGGGGAATTTAAAATAATGATTGTGTGGCTTCCTGAAAAAATGAATGTGCAGGCGTCAAATAAACTTCTGAAAATATTGGAGGAACCGCCAGATAAAACCGTTTTCCTTCTTGTTTCGGAAAACGAAGAAGCACTGATTCGCACCATCGTTTCAAGAACTCAATTAATAAAAGTCAACCGTATTGCTGACGAAGAAATCAAACTTGTGCTGATTGAAAGGCATAACCTCACTGCCGCTGACGCTTCCCGCATTGTGTATCTCGCGGATGGAAATTTCAATTCCGCGCTTAAACTGATTTCAGAAAAGCAAGAGGATAATTTTTATCTGCACCAATTCAAAGAGTGGATGAGAATGTGTTTTACGGTGAATATTACAGGCATTGTTTCCTGGGTGGAAGAAATTGCAAATGCAAAAGTGGGAAGGGAAAAACAAAAAGAATTTCTTTCTTACGGATTGAATATTCTCCGAGAGTGTCTTGCTGGAATGTATGGAGATAAAAAATTATTACGAGTGGATGGAGAAGAATTAGATTTCGTTCAGAAACTTTCCACCAGATTAGATGGCAACACCTGCAAGCAATTATCTGACGAACTCAATGAAGCAATCCTGCATATAGAAAGAAACGGAAGTGGAAAAATTATTTTTACAGATTTGTCGCTGAAGTGTGCCAAGATTGTAAATAAAAAAGTTCCTGCCTGATGGAAAAGAAATTAAAAATAGTTATAGGCATTACCGGTGCAAGTGGCTCTATTTATGCGAAAGTATTGCTGGAAAAACTTTTCGCTATGAAAACTCAGGTTGCTGAAGTAGGAATTGTGATGAGCGATAATGCAAAGGAAGTCTGGAGAACGGAATTAGGTGACAGCAGTTACGAGAAAATAAAGTTCAAGATTTACGACAAGAATAATTTCCACGCTCCATTTGCTTCGGGCTCGTCCGATTTCAGAACGATGATTGTTTGTCCTTGCTCGATGGGAACGCTAGCGAGAATTGCAAGTGGAGTTTCTAATGATTTGATAACGCGCGCTGCGGATGTCATGTTAAAAGAGAGAAGAAAATTGATTTTAATTCCCCGCGACACACCGCTGAGTTTGATTCACATCAACAACATGAAAATTCTCACCGAAGCGGGTGGAATTATTTGTCCTGCTTCTCCTTCTTTCTATAGCAATCCGAAAACTTTTGAAGACCTCGCTTCCACCGTGATTGACCGCGTGCTGGATTTATGCGGATTGGAAATTAAAACTTTCCGCTGGGGCTCTAAGCGTTCTTGAATTGATTCAAAAACCTAACATCATTCTCATAGAACAAACGGATGTCGTTGATTTGGTATTTCAACATCGCAATACGCTCAATGCCCATTCCGAAAGCAAAGCCGGTATATTTCTTGGAATCTATTTTGCAATTCTCTAAAACTTTCGGGTGCACCATTCCACATCCGAGAATTTCTACCCAGCCGCTGCCTTTACAAATGTTGCAACCCTTTCCTCCGCAGATGAAACAGGAAACATCCACTTCTGCGCTCGGTTCGGTGAACGGAAAATAAGAAGGGCGCAAACGGATTTTTGTATTCTCTCCGAACATTTCCTGTGAGAAAAATAAAAGTGTTTGCTTCAAATCAGCGAACGAAACATTTTCATCCACATACAATCCTTCCACCTGATGAAAAAAACAATGCGCGCGCGCTGAAATATTTTCTTTCCTATAAACTCTGCCCGGAAAAATACTTCGGATGGGAGGTTTTGAATTTTCCATCACTCTAATTTGCACAGAAGAAGTGTGTGTTCTTAACACCAAGTTTGGCTGTTCACTTCGTCCCTCGTCATTTGTCCCTCGTCCCTTTACAAAGAATGTATCCTGCATGTCGCGTGCAGGGTGATCTTCAGGCAAATTAAGCGCAGAGAAATTATGCCAGTCATCTTCAATCTCTCTATCCTCTTTTACAGTAAATCCAATTCGTGCAAAAATATCTACAATCTGATTTCTTACTATGGAAATCGGGTGGCGAGAACCAAACGCAATCGGCTCTGCAGGTTTTGTCAGATCAGCATCGGCAGAAATTGTTTCATCACCTCCTTCCAGTTTTTCTTTGAAGTGATTGAATTTATCCTGAACTTTATTTTTCAGTTCGTTCAGATTTTTACCAACTTCTTTTCTTTCCTCATTTGCAATATTTTTGAAATCATCAAACAATGCTGTGAGTTTTCCTTTCTTCGCCAAATACTTCAAACGAAATTCTTCCAAATGTTCTTTGGATTTTATTTCTATCGTTTCGATTTCTGAAAGCAGTTTTTCTATTTGGTCTTTCATAATTATTTAATAATAGAAATCTTCATTCTTACATCTTCCAGTGGTCTATCCGTTCTGTCTCGTGGCACAGAGGCAATTTTATCCACCACATTCATTCCCTCTATCACTTCGCCAAACACGGTGTAGCTTCCGTCCAAATGCGGAGTTCCGCCAACGGTTTTATAGGCAGTTCTCTGTTCGTCAGAAAATTTATATGGTGGAACTTTTACTATTTCCTCTTCTGTGAGCATGTCGATTTTTTTCTTGGCCACCATCATGCTGTCGGGCATTCCCTTTTGCTGAAACTCAGCATACCTGATAAATAAGTTTTTGCTGTCCGCTTTTTTAACAACATTATTGTACGCCTTCATTCTCATAATTCTTTTCTCCATCAAATCTAATAAGCTGTCATTGAAAATTTTTCCCTGCACGATATAAAACTGGCAACCGGAAGAAGCTTGCTCAGGGTTTACTTCATCGCCATTACGCGCGCCAGCGATCACTCCGCGCTTGTGAAAAAGCTTTTGATTGAATTCTGCCGGAATAGTATACCCTACATCTCCATCACCCAGCATTTTTCCTGCAGGAGCATTTTTAGAATCCGGATCTCCTCCTTGTATCATGAATGTATTTATCACACGATGAAAGAGAAGAGAATCATAAAAATGTTTCTCGACCAGTTTTAGAAAATTATCGCGATGAAGAGGAGTTTCGTTATAGAGTTTTATTTTGATGTTGCCGTAAGTGGTTTCAATTAAAACAATGCGGGAAGAATCCTGAGCAATAGCCCATCCCCAACCCTTCCCTAAGAGAAGGGAGAATAGAAGAATAAAAAATATTCTATTTATCTTTTTCATTAAGCCACGAAGCTACAACGAAAATGGAATTGTACAAAAGGAATTTTTTCTCCTCCCCTTCGGGGAGGCAGGGAGGGACTTTAATACTTTTTCACAATCACCGAAGCATTGTGTCCGCCAAAGCCGAATGTATTGCTGAGAGCAGCGCGCACAACTCTCTTCTGCGCTTTGTTGAAAGTGAAATTCAATTTTGTGTCGAATTCTGGATCATCGGTGAAGTGATTAATTGTAGGAGGAACAATATCATTCTTCACAGCGAGGATGCAAGCCATCGCTTCAATTGCTCCTGCGGCTCCAAGCAAATGCCCGGTCATGGATTTGGTAGAAGAGATATTTAATTTGTAAGCGCTCTCTCCAAAAACTCCTTTGATGGCTTTTGATTCGGCAATATCCCCCAGCGGAGTGGATGTTCCGTGTACATTGATATAATCAATCTCATCGGAATTCATGTTTGCATCGCTGAGAGCATTTCTCATTACGTTCAGAGCGCCCAATCCCTCAGGATGAGGTGCGGTGATGTGATGTGCATCGGCAGTCATTCCACCGCCTGCGATTTCGGCATAAATTTTTGCTCCGCGCGCTTTGGCGTGTTCCAGTTCTTCAAGAATGAGGGCTCCGCTACCTTCTCCCAAAACAAATCCATCGCGGTCTTTATCAAAAGGACGAGAAGCAGTTTGCGGAGAATCATTTCTCACAGAGAGAGCATGCATGGCATTGAATCCACCAACACCTGATTCATTCACCGCTGCCTCAGAACCTCCTGTGATAAATACATCGGCTTTTCCAAGGCGGATATAATTAAAAGAATCAATCATTGCATTGGTGGAAGAAGCGCAGGCGGAACAGGTGGTAAAGTTCGGACCGCGAAAATTATATTGAATGGAAATGTGCCCTGCGCAGATGTCAGCAATCATTTTCGGAATGAAGAACGGATTGAAGCGCGGAGTACCATCTCCTTTCGCAAAACCGGAAACTTCCATTTGAAATGTTTCCAGCCCGCCAATTCCTGAACCCCAGATTACTCCGCATCGGTCGAGATTTATTTTTTCTTTATCAAGACCTGAATCTTTGTATGCCTGTTGTGCCGCTGCGAGTCCGTACTGGGAATACGCGTCTAATTTGCGGGCTTCCTTGCGGTCAAAATATTCTTCCGCTTTAAAATTTTTTACTTCGCAGGCAAACTGAGTCTTGAATTTTTCGGGATTGAAACGGGTGATACGCGCGCATCCGCTCGCGCCATTTAGCAAGGCGTTCCAGAAATCAGGAACATTATTGCCAAGCGGAGTGATTGCGCCTAAGCCGGTTACAACAACTCTTTTGAGATCCATAGTACTAAAAATCAAAAGTCAAAAGTCAAAAGAGATGCCTCTGACTTTTGACTTGTGAATCGTATCTTCAAAAAAGAATCTTTATTTAATGTTCTTCTTGATGTACTCGATTGCCTCTCCAACGGTGCTGATTTTTTCTGCCTGCTCGTCAGGAATAGCAATGTTGAATTCTTTTTCAAACTCCATGATGAGTTCTACTGTATCGAGCGAGTCGGCACCTAAATCGTTGGTAAAACTTGCCTGAGGAGTGATTTCTTTTTCATCCACTCCGAGTTTATCGGCAATGATGGCTTTAACTTTTCCGTCAATGTCTGCTACTTTTGTCATTTTATAAGATTTTGTCCCGATACCCATCGGGAGAATTTGTTTGGCAAAGATATAAGTTCCATCATATCTGCAAAAAAAGTTTTTTTCACGTTTCTGACCACATTAACAGGAGTTTATAAAGTTGTACTTTAGTGAACGATATGAAACGCATCGCGGTTTTTGCCTCTGGCGAAGGAACTAATACCCAGCATCTTATTGATTATTTCAAGCAAGGCGATGTAAAAACAGTTCTCGTTGTCTGTAATAATCCCCACGCAAATGTTTTGAAAAGGGCAGAAAAGAAAAATATCCCTTCTATCCTTATTAATAAGGAATGGTCATATAATGGCGAACCTGTTTTGCAAAAATTATTAAACGAAAAACTTGACTTACTTGTCTGTGCGGGATTTTTATGGAAGATTCCTGATGATATTCTCCATGCGTTCCCCAACAAGATTGTCAATATACATCCGGCCATTCTTCCTAAGTTCGGAGGAAAAGGAATGTACGGATTGAACGTGCACAAAGCCGTTATTGAATCAGGCGATAAAGAAAGCGGAATCACCATTCATTACCTGAACGAACATTATGATGAAGGAGAAATCATTCTTCAGAAAAAATGCGAAGTGGAAAAGAAGGATACCCCAGCATCTTTGGCACAAAAAGTGCTGATGCTGGAACATGAGTGGTACCCGAAAACAATTGAACAACTTTTAACAAAAAAATAAAAATGAAAACAATGATTCGCTTTCTTGTTTTGCAATCGGCAATTTGCAGTTGGCAAATTTTATCCGCTCAGGAAAAACCCGACAAGCAGAATATGCAGGTAACCACGCAAGATGCTTTTTACCCTAAAGGCGAGCAGACGCTTTATACATATATAATGTATAACGCCAAGTATTCGGAAGAATCAAAAAAGAATTACGTTACAGGAAATGTCGAGCTCAGTTTTGACGTGATGCCCGACAGCACTATCAAAAATGTAAAAATCATCAGCGATGTGGGATATGGCGTGGGCGAAGAAGTGAAAAAAATGGTGGAGAAATTAAAATTCGCTCCTGCTGTTATGATGGGTGTAAAAGTAAAATCAAATCTGATAATGGATTTTCCGGTAAAAGCACACTAACGAAGCCCCAAGTCTCAAATTCCAAGTACCAAACTCCAAGGAACAGCCCTAGGAATTTGTGACTTTGGACTTGAGACTTGGGTCTTAATTTTTGAGGGCTTCCGCTCCTCCCACAATTTCCAGAATTTCTTTTGTGATGGTTGCCTGACGGGCTTTGTTGTAAGTGAGGCGCAGATCTTTGAGAATTTCCTGAGCGTTATCAGTTGCTTTGTGCATGGAGGTCATGCGCGCTCCGTGCTCTGCCGCGTGAGAATCAAGCAGGGCTTTGTAGAGTTGTATCTTAAGCGCTTTGGGAATGAGGTCTTTTACTATTTCTTCCATGTCGGGTTCGTAAACATAATCAATCGTACTTTTTTTAGCAGACGTTTTTTCCTGTTCAGGTTTCACTACGGGAAGATATTGCTCGGCAGTTAAAATCTGTGATGCCGCATTCTTGAACTGGTTGTAAAAAATTTCCACGCGGTCAAAATTCCCTGTCACAAATTCTTTCATGATGGCTTCGGCCACCACAGAAGTTTTTTCGTAATTCAATCCCTCAAAGAGTTCGCTGTTGTTGGAAAAGATTTTGTAATTATTTCTTCTGAAGAAGTCAGCGCCTTTTTTGCCAACAGCAAGCACCTGTATGTTGCCCGCCTTTTTCTGTTCCGCGTATTTTTCATTGGCAGTTTTTGATGCAAGTTTAATCACATTTGAATTGAACGCTCCGCACAATCCACGGTTAGAAGTAATCACAACGAGCAAAACATTTTTCACAGGTTTTTCTTTCGAAAAAACTCCACCTGCCGATGCCGGTACAGAAGCGGTTACATTACTCAGTATTTCTTTCAGCTTTCCGGCATAGGGGCGCATCTGTATAATCGCATCCTGTGCCCTGCGGAGTTTTGAAGCGCTCACCATTTTCATAGCACTCGTTATCTGCTGCGTGGAAATGGTGGAAGTAATCCTGGTTCTGACTTCTTTTAAACTCGGCATACCATCAACGAATTACGAATTTGACCGCGAATATACAAATCATTCGAAATAGAAAACTCAATTTTTCATAGGCGCAAGTTTCGTACATTCGTACACTATTCGCTATTCGTTGATATGGGTCCGCGACTCCTCGAAGTAAAAAATCTCGTAACAGAATTCCGAACGGAAGATGAAACCGTGCGCGCGGTAAATGGCATCAGTTTCACTTTACACAAAGGAGAAATCCTCGGCATCGTGGGGGAATCAGGAACAGGAAAATCTGTGACCGCCCTTTCTGTGATGCGCCTCATCAAAAGTCCTCCCGGAAAAATTACGGACGGGCAGATGATTTACCACAGCAAAAAGTTCGGAGCGGTTGACTTGCTGAAACTTAACGAAGAGCAATTCCGGCACTACAGGGGAAATGAAATCGGAATGATTTTCCAGGAGCCGATGACCTCGCTCAATCCTGTTTACACCTGTGGCGATCAGGTGGCAGAAGCCATTCTTCTTCACCAGAAGTGTACAGCCAAAACCGCGAAGCAAAAAACCATAGAGCTTTTCAAAGAAGTTCAGCTGCCCCGTCCTGAAGTGATGTACAATACATATCCGCATCAACTTTCTGGAGGACAAAGGCAGCGCGTGATGATTGCCATGGCAATATCCTGCAACCCCTCCATTCTGATTGCCGATGAACCAACCACTGCGCTCGATGTAACCGTTGAACATACCATCCTCGAACTTTTGAAAAAACTTCAGAAAGAGAGAGGCATGTCCATCATGTTCATTACGCACGACCTGGGCGTGATTGCCGAACTTGCCGACCGCGTAATCGTGATGTATAAAGGAAGAATTGTTGAAGAAGGAAGCGTATGGAAAATTTTTGCCCATCCTCAGCATCCCTATACAAAAGGATTGCTTGCCTGCCGTCCTCCCCTCAACAGGCGCTATCACTGGCTGCCCACTATTTCCGATTTCATGATAACGCGCGAAGACGGCTCGATGACAGAGAGCCCGCATACCATTGAGCAGGTTACCAGTAAAATCATCGTATCAAAACGCGAGCGAGAAAACAGGCACAAAGAAATTTATGCCCAGCAGCCCGTTCTCCGGATAAAAAATCTTAAAACATATTTCCCGGTGCGAAAAGGAATTTTGAGCCGCTCAAAAGAATTTGTGAAAGCGGTGGATGATGTTTCGTTTGATGTGTATCCGGGAGAAACGCTGGGGCTTGTCGGAGAATCCGGCTGTGGAAAAACAACCCTGGGAAGAACTATTCTTAGATTGATTGAGCCCACTGCAGGCGAAATAATTTTTGAAGGAAAAAATATTATGGGCTTGTCTGTCAGTGAACTTCGCCCGATGCGCAAACACATGCAGATAATTTTTCAGGACCCTTATTCATCTCTCAACCCGCGCATCACTATTGGCGAAGCCATTGTGGAGCCCATGCGGGTGCATAAATTATTTGAGCACGACAGTTTCCGCAAACACAAAGCGATGGAACTTCTGAAGAAAGTGAATCTTGACGAAACGCATTTTTACCGCTACCCGCACGAATTTTCCGGTGGGCAGCGGCAGCGCATCTGCATTGCTCGCGCGCTGGCGCTCAATCCTGAATTCATTATCTGCGATGAATCGGTTTCCGCGCTCGATGTGTCCATTCAGGCGCAGGTGCTGAATCTTCTCCGCCAGCTGCAAAAAGAATTCAAGTTCACGTATATTTTTATTTCGCACGACCTCTCCGTTGTAAAATTCATGAGCGACCGCATGATAGTGATGGAAAGCGGAAAAATTGTAGAGATGGGTGAATCTGATTCTATTTATTCCAATCCGCAAACCGAATACACCAAAAAACTCATCAGCGCCATTCCGAAAGGCGAACTGAATGATATTAAGGCGAGGATGGAAGCGAAAGAGAATGTGTCACTTTGATTTGTAACTTTGCTTTATGTCGAATACAGCCTTACAATCTATCAAATCCATCGTGCGTGATTTTTTTCCCGATGCTCAGGTGATGCTTTTTGGTTCAAGGGCAAGAGGCGAATTCCGTAAGGGAAGCGACTATGATGTGTTGGTAATTACAAAGTCTTCCTTTTCTCCGAGAGAAAAAATTTCATGGTGCACAAAGATCAACAAAGCGCTGGTGCAATCCATCCGTGCTCCTGTAGATGTGCTTATAAACAGCGAAGAAGAAGTTGCCAGCAAACAAGAATTACCCGGGCACATCATTCGTTGGGCAATGAAAGAAGGAATTAAATTATGAATGATAGTTTGAGGAAACCAGAAAATATTTTAAGATTGCAGAAAAGATCCGCGACTTTGTGAAGCAACGGATAAATATTTTTTCATAAATACAAAACTCATCAGCGCCATTCCGAAAGGTGAACTGAATGATATTAAGGCGAGGATGGAAGCGAAAGAGAATGTGTCACTTTGATTTGTAACTTTGTCCCATGCAATCGCCCGTACAAAATAAAAAAGAACTTATTGAAAGGATTCTTGCAAATCAAGAGCAAATACTTTCTTATGGAGTAAGGCGGCTTGGTATATTCGGTTCTTTTGTAAGAGATGAAGCAAAAGAAACAAGTGATGTGGATTTTTTTGTAGAGTTTATTCCCGAAAAAAAAACCTTTCATAATTTCATGCGGTTAGGAGATCTTCTTGAGGAAATAACAGGAAGAAAAATTGAGTTGGTAACTCCGCAGTCGCTCAGTAAATATATTGGACCTTATATTCTAAAAGAAGTTGAATATGTTCCCATCGCAGCTTGAGTTTTTGCACCATGTTGTGGATGAATGCGAGTTTATTTTGCATATTACTAAAAGAAAATTCCAAAGAAAATATAATTCAGGATGCTACATTATGCCGCGCATTAGCCCGAAGTTTAGAAATAATTGGAGAAGCAACCAAACGTATTGAGGATGATATTAAGATTAAATATCCTCATTTAAAATGGCAAGACATGAAAAATATGCGCAATCGGCTCATTCATGATTATTTTGGAACAGATTATGAAATTGTATACGATACTGCTGTAAAGGATATTCCCGAACTCCATCACGAGATAAAACGCATTATTGAAATTGAAAGCAAAAAGTAAAACTCATCAGCGCTACTCACAAAGGCGAACTGAATGATAGTAAGCGAGGATGGAAAGCAAAGAACAGCACAGCGCATGAAAATTCAGTTATCAACTTTGGCAATCGGCATCGTTGCATTGACTTGCCTGTTGATAGATTTCAGCTTAAAGAACTGGGAAAAACAAGACCGTGTGATCGAATGGGATATTCATTCCTACTATGGATACCTTCCGGAATTATTTATTTATGACGACATAAAACTTGAGAAAAGTGATTACAAGTTAGCAGATGATAGTTATTTGTTTTGGCCTGTTCTCACTGAGGATGGAAAAAAGGTCGAAAGAATGTCTATGGGGACAGCCATTTTATATTCCCCATTCTTTTTTGTAGCTCATGCGTTTGCTTCTGTTACCGATTATCCTGAAGACGGTTTTTCCGAACCCTACAAAATATTTCTTTTGCTGAGCTCTGTCTTTTATTTGATTATTGGGCTGGGCTATCTGCAAAAAATATTAATCCACTACAATTTTTCTGATAAACTTATTGCCATTGTCATATTACTGATTGGATTAGGGACAAATTTATTATGCTATTCTTCGCAATCAGCTCCGATGAGCCACGTGTATAGTTTTTGTTTGTTTTCAATTTTTATTTATTACACCATTCAATGGTATCAGCGGCAATCCATAAAAAATACGATTGTGCTTGGTTTGTCATTCGGGTTGATTTCATTAATACGCCCAAGCAACGCTGTTATAATGATATTTTTTGTTTTGTATAGTGTTTCTATCCTAACGGATCTTAAACAACGAATTGTTTTTTTCTGGAAACGATGGTTTTTGTTACTTGTATTATCCTTCTTTGTTGTACTAATCTGGATTCCTCAATGTATTTACTGGAAAACAGTAACCGGACATTTTATTTATTATTCCTATACCGATAATGGCTTCTTCTTTGGTCATCCGGTAATATATGACGGCTTATTCAGTTTTCGCAAAGGATGGCTGGTATACACGCCCATGATGGGGTTTGCATTGATAGGAATATTTTTTTTAAAAAATGCTCTAAAAAAATTGAGAGTGGCAATTGTTGTGTTTATGACATTAAATATATATATCATATTTTCCTGGTGGTGCTGGTGGTATGGCGGAACACTGGGACAGCGAAGTTTTATAGAAAGTTATTGCTTATTGGCTATTCCTTTGGCTTCATTCATACTATTTCTTTCCGAAAAGAAATGGTTTTACCAAATAGCATTTTACTGCCTGGCACTGTTTTTCATCTGGCTGAATATTTTTCAGACCTATCAGTTTGAGTTTCACTCTCTGCACCACGATGGGATGACACAGGAACTTTATTTTAAACAATTCGGAAAGATGGAGAGAGTGGAAGGATTTGACAGCATGGTTCATTGGCCTAATTATGACGAAGCGAAAAAGGGGAATAGTTGTATAAAGGGGGGCGATAATATCAGCGCACAAAACAATACACCCCCAAATAATAATGTATATGATAAAAAAGAGGTGAGTAGAAAAACCATACAGTTCAAAGCTACGAACGGAAAATATGTTTGTGCTGACGGAGCATTAAATAATATAGTTATTGCCAACCGCGACATTCCCTTGGGATGGGAAACATTTTCATTGATTCTGCTTAAAAAAAACGAATGTGCGCTCCTTGCACATAACAATAAATTTTTCAGCGCTGAAGAAAAAAAGCAAAATGAAATTACTGCAACAGGAGATAATATGGGCAAGTGGGAAACATTTACTATGATTGAGCTTGACAGCAATTATGTTGCATTTAAAGCCGCGAATGGGAAATACCTGAGCGTGGATGAAAAAACACTTCGGCTTTTTGCAAGAAGTGATACAATAGGCAAACAGGAAAAATTTGAGGTGGTAATTAAATAAATAAGATATGCTTTTCAGCAGTACCTTTTTTCTTCTTTATTTTCTTCCTGTTTTCCTAACCATTTATTTTATTATTCCTTCCCGGTTCAAGAACCTCTTCACGCTGATTGCCAGCATTTTATTCTTTGCATGGGGTGCGCCAAAATTTGTTTTTGTTTTATCTGCTGCGGTCATCGTGGATTTTTTTATTGCACAGCTCATTCACAAAAATGAAGGTAGAAAAAGAAAACTCTTTCTTGCTATCGGAGTCGTATTCAATGTTTCCGTCTTGCTGTATTTCAAGTACTTCAATTTTTTCATGGATAACTTTAATGTGTTGCTGAATGATTTTGGATTGCATTCGTTTTCTTTTACACGCGTTGCGCTTCCCATCGGCATTTCATTTTTTGTTTTTCATGAGATGAGCTACATCATAGATGTGCACAGGCGGGTTAAACCTCCTATGAATAATATTATCAATTATGGTTTGTATATTTTTCTTTTTCCGCAACTGATTGCAGGACCTATCATTCGCTTCAATGAAATTGCCGACCAGATTCAAAACAGAAATTTTCAGGACAACATTGATAATCGTTTGCTGGGATTATTTCGTTTTGCAATCGGATTGGCAAAAAAAGTTTTGATTGCAAACGTTTTGGGTGCAGAAGCGGATCAAATTTTCAAATTACCATACGAAGAACTTACCGCGTTGTCATCTTGGGTCGGAGCATTGTGTTATACGTTTCAGATTTATTTCGACTTTTCCGGCTACTCCGACATGGCAATCGGGTTGGCACGCACCATGGGATTTATTTTCCCAGAAAACTTTAACAACCCATACATCTCCCAAAGCATCACGGAATTCTGGAGAAGGTGGCATATGTCGCTCAGCCGATGGATGCGCGATTATCTCTACATTTCTTTAGGCGGAAACAAAGTTTCAGTGCCGCGCATGTATTTTAATTTATGCTTCGTGTTTCTCATTTCAGGATTCTGGCACGGAGCGCAGTGGACATTTATTGTCTGGGGGGCTTATCACGGATTGTTCCTTGTACTGGACAGGTTGTTTCTCATAAAGCTCACTTCTTACATAGGGAAAATACCAAGAATCATATTTACATTTTTCGTAGTGATTGTCGGGTGGATATTCTTCCGTTCTGAAACAATCGGGCAGGCATTTCAGTTTCTGAAAAAGATGTTCTCATTTTCTTATAAGGAATACTCACTTGCGCCACACTTGCTGACCGTATTTGTTGCTGCAATTATTTTTTCATTCATCACGCCTTTTTTAAGAATAATAAAGTCAGAACTCAACGAAAACATCCTTCCGATGAGTATTGGAAAGGCTGCTTTCGGTGTTTTGACAATTGTTGTATTCATGATTGTCTGCATAGGACAAATTACTGCCAGTGGGTTTAACCCCTTTATCTATTTCAAGTTTTGATTCATGAACAAGCGGGTTAAAATAATACTGATGGCTGCGTTTCTTGTTTTATTGTGGGTGCCGCTCTTTCAAGAACTCACGCAATTATTCAAAGAGCCGGAACTAAAAGGTGCATTTGTTAAACCCCAAAAACCAGAACTCTCGGTTGACTCTTTTGCCGAAGCCCGATTTCAAAAAAAATGGGAGGAATATGAAAATTACAATTTCGGTTTCAGGGCGCTCTTCGTGAAAATAAAAAACAGCATGGAATATCTTTTGTTTAAGGGAATGCCTACTGATATTATTGAGGGGAAAGATGGATTTCTTTACAGCTATGGTTCTGCAGAACGTAACCTGAGGGGACGTTGGTATAATGGGAAAGACAAGAATGAAAATACTTTAAGAAAAATAAAATTTTTGAAAGAAGGAATAGAAAAGCATGGCGGGCATTTTTTTGCTGTAATTGTTCCTTCGAAAGAAAGTATTGTTCCTGAAAATCTACCTGATGATTATGACCATGCTGTTTATGAGCGGAGAGACTATGATGATTTTGTTGACGGCTATAAAAAAGACAGCATCCCCTTCATTGACCTTTGCGCCTATTTACAAAAGGTGCGCGACACCTGTCCCTTTCCATTATTCACAAAAACAGGTTTTCACTGGTCAATGTATTGTGCTTCTTTAGCTCAGGACACTATTTTAAAATTCATGCAGAACTATTTACAGAAACCGATGCCACAATATGTTCGCACAGGTATAGAGTGGTCTGATACTGCCCGGAGCGCTGATGCGGATTTTGAAGAGCCCATGAATTTACTTTTTAGTTTGCAGGATTCTCGATATGTTTATCCTAAAATAGAAATGATTCAATCCACTCTTAAAAATTACAGACCGAAGGTTATTATAATCGGAGACAGTTTCTTCTGGCAGATAAAAAACCTTAAAACCATATATGATATTTTCTCAGACGATTCCAAATACTGGTATTATTTCAAACAATCGCTCCCGATATCAGATGCAGCCGGTTGTGAAATCAAAGATGTTGACGTTATGGAAGAATTAGAAAGTGCTGACATCGTGTTATTGTTTGGTTCCATGGGCATAGGAGAATTCCCATTTGGTGTTACCGATTATTATTATGAAAAAATTTCTAAACCAAAAAAAACGATTATCAGCAGGGATAAGAAAACCTTTCTCCTTAAAGCAGCAAACAATAAATATGTTTGCGCGGATGGAAATTTAAATAATTTAGTTGTTGCCAACAGAAAAAACGCACAGGGATGGGAAACTTTTTCATTACTCCTTTTTGAAAAAAACCAGTGCTCAATCCTTGCTTATAATAATACGTTCTTATCTGCTGAACTGGGGCAACACAATGAAATTACCGCCACAAGAGATAATATAGCCGATTGGGAAATTTTCACCTTAATAAAACTCGACAGCAACCATGTTGCTTTTAAAGCCGCGAATGGAAAATATTTGAGTGTGGAAGAAAAGACACTTCAGCTTTTTGCAATAGGGAACACCATCGGTAATCAGGAAAAATTTGAAATGATCATCAAAAAATAAAATAAATCAAATTGTTTACAACGTATTTTTCAGCCGAGCAGATTTTATTTTTTGTGTTTATTGCATTGCTGCATTTTACAAGCATATACTTTTTTTCTTTTAAGAAAAACATAAAGTATGCAATACTCTTTTTATTTGTCGGAGCATTGGCCGCCAGATTATTCTTAATAAGCTTTGAAGACTATTTTCATCTCTGGGATGAGCAGTTTCATGCACTTGTCGCAAAAAACATGATGGAGTACCCCTTCTCGCCAATGTTATATAAAAATTTCCCTTTGAAGTTCGATCACGATGATTGGACCGCGTGCCATATCTGGCTGCATAAGCAACCCTTTTTCTTATGGCAGATGGCGTTAAGTATGAAAATTTTGGGGGTTACGCCTTTTGCTGCCCGCTTGCCAAGCGCCATAATGACTTCATTGTTGGTCCCTATTATTTTTCGCATGGGAAAACTTACGGTTAATGCAAGGGTGGGTTATCTTGCTGGATTTCTTTTTGCAGTTTGCAATTATCTTCTCGATTTCAATACAGGTCAGTACAATACGGATCACAATGATATTGCTTTTATATTCTATGTTACACTAAGTCTTTGGGCTTATACTGAATACTCCTTTGAAAATAAATCCAGATATGTCTGGCTTATTGGTTTTTTTTCAGGACTTGCCATACTTAATAAATGGCTGCCTGGTCTTTTGGTTTTTTCAGGATGGACTGTTACACTATTTTTTATTCAAGGAACAACAAATAGGAAGAATGAATTAAAAAATATTTTGAAAGCCCTAGCTGCATGTATAATAACTTTCCTTCCCTGGCAGATTTATAAGGCAACAAGATTTCCTGTCGACAGTGCTGTGGAGTATAAATATTATGCTCTTCATTTTACTGAACCTTTGGATGGACACTCAGGAAACATCTGGTATCATTTCAATCTGGCTATTGAGCAATACGGACAAATAGCAGCTTACGCTTTGCCCATAGCCCTATTTATACTATTACGGAATATAAAAAATTTCACCCTTAGAGTTTGTTATTTAACTTGTGTTGTTGCTGTTTATCTTTTTTTTACAATTTCAAAAACAAAAATGCCGGCATTTTGTTTAATTGTTTCACCAATACTATTTCTTGCCTTGGGGAATTTATTGAATAGAATTATTGATTATTTATATCGAATTAAGTTAGTACTAATTCCTGAAAAAGATATGAGTGTAACTTCAAATAGCAATCAGACGATAAATAAACCAAAAGAATTTGAAATAAGTAAATCTTTGTTGCCTTTCACTGAATTTTTTTTGTTGCTCTCTATTGGTATAGTAAGTTTCAACATTGAAAAGCTTCAGGCAAATCATACCGATTGGATAAAAAACGATGGCAGAGCATGGTGTAATAAACATATTATTAGAGCAACAGAGTTCGGAAAATCAATCAAAGGAAAATATGACGAAGAAAAAACGTTGATCGTTAATTGCAAAGAAACCGATAATATCCCCATTATGTTTTTTTCCGGCTATCCGGCTTATAACAGAATCCCAAACTCTGAAGAGTATGCCCGCCTTAAAAAAAATGGATATAAAATATTATACCTTGATGATTTTTCTTTTAAACCTGATTATTTAACAAACGACCCGGCTATTTTGTATATAAATTACTTTGGTAAAAGCAATTCGATACACCTGAAAACCATTAACGGAAAATATGTTTGTGTTGACGGAGGACTCAATCATCTCGTTGTGGCTAATAGGGAAAATGCTTCAACATGGGAAACATTTTCATTGATCCAGTTTGAAAACAACACCTGTGCAATTAGCGCATATGATACTCATCTTTTATCCGCAGAATTAGGGCAGCACAATGAAATTACTGCCATTAGAACCAGAATTGCTGACTGGGAAACATTTATATTAGTTAAACTTGATAGCGATTTTGTTGCCTTTAAAGCCACAAACGGCAAATACATTAGCGTTGACGAAAAATCATCACAGCTTTTTGCAAGAAGTGATACAATAGGCAAACAGGAGAAATTTGAGATGATAAACAAATAAATAATTTTATTTGCGCCCGATAGAATTTCTTGCTGCGCAGGCAAAATGATAAAAATATTTCTCAAGTTCTGCAAAAGAAGAATTGTATTCTCTGCCTAAAAACACCAAACCCTGACTACTGTACTTCATCAGGGTTTGGAACAATCACAGTTCTGATTGAATCTGGAACGATGATGTTTTAATTTCGGGTATCTGCCTTACTGCACAATGATGTCAACAGGACCATCATAGTCCGTTGGTCCATCAGGCAGAATAGCACGATGACGGAACCAGTAACGCTTTCCGCTCTCTAATCCGCTCACTGTAACAGATGCCTGAGTCGTTGACTCTGCATCTATCCATGAGTTAGGATCGGAAAGGTCTTGCGTATACTGCCACTCGTGAGAGCCGCGCACTGCGCGTTCAGCAACAAGCTCTACAGTGCCCGGCAAATTGCCATTGGATACTGTAAACACCCGCTTCTGACGAGGAGTTACGTCTTTCACGTCCATGCCTGCGCTGAGAATAATTGCTTCAGGTCCCGTTACTGAATTCGCGGGATCGTTGGCAACATCTTCCACGTAATGCCCCTCTGCGGTAAGTTCTGTTTCCATCACTTCACGTTTTTGGTGCATCACGGCTGTCTGCGCAGGACCACTACCTTGCGCCTGGTCAAATGCATTTTGCAGCGCAATGGCCGCATTGTACAAATTTCCGAGCGAAGGAGAGGGAGAGGGGAAAAATGCATTGCCCGTCATCCTGCTGACAACGTGCAAGGCGAATTCAACCATCTCAGGAACACTCATCCTGCTAAGCCCCAATTTCACTTTTGCTTTCATGATATATAGGGTTTACTTGTCGCTCCTCTGCTTTTTCCTGTTATCTTTTTCTGCGGGGAGAGAAGCACGTCCGCATACTCCGGAACAGATGCCGTGTCTGCCGGCAGGCAGGCATCTATCGTAATTTTATTTTTCATCGTGTTTTTCATTTTCATTATTTTTAATCAATCATTTTCATAGGAGAAACATCCAAACGCGTGCCAATCTTCATAGGGGAAATCACTTTTTAGACGAGCATTTCTCCTATAAGGAATTTATTCTGAAAACAATTATATTTCTATAAATTATTCGTCAGGCTATCAGTTTTTATAGACAAAAAATCAAATGGATTTTAAATCATCTATGAAAAACTTGAATTTTCATAGGCGGAATTGTCTATTTGTTCAGACACGATGTAACGGGTGTACGAAAAACTGCACTAAGCAGCTTCATTAATAAGTTCTGTTACCATTTTCCATTGATTACTTTTTTCAACTGCTCGTAAAGAACCCTGCGCCAAGAGCGCAGGGCGTTATTATTTTATTTTTCACAATTCAAAAAGTTTCAACTGCTTGACATCATTATGACGACCTTGATTACGAATATAATTCTCAATCGTCTTTTTACTTCCTCGACCGCT
>JACRAM010000062.1 GCA_016213405.1 Bacteroidota bacterium | reverse complement strand
GAGATGTTCGATTCTTCCAGATAAAAAAAGAATGGATTGAATCAAAGTGTTCATTTCAATAGGAGTTTCGTTAAGAATGACTTTGGCCAAAAAGGCCATGAGGTTAGCGAGCGTCAGACGAAAACTAGTCATCAGTTGGTCAAGTTCGACATCGACATGGTAAACTTCCCGTTTACCCTGGATGCGTGCATACTCCTTGTTCTTTTGTCGTAAAAAGTTAAATTGTTTTTTGAAAGGTTCCTGTATTTTTATTATGTTCCGTTGTGTTTTTCGGATGTCACGTTGGCAGGATTCTAATGCTTTTTGATTTTGCCGTGATTGTTTACGTTTACCATCTTTGATTTTGCTGCTTTCTTTTAGCCAACACTCTTTCTCAAATAAAGACTGAAGTTCTTGATCTTTCTTTGCGATTTGCGAAAGCGGGGTATTTAAGTCCTTTCGCAGACGTCGAAGGTCGGTCTGAAGTTTTTCGATTCTTTCTATCATGTTTTCATCGGGCAGGCGCTTTTTGCCATATCCTACGACCTGATAAAAACAGGTTGCCGCCTTCATCATCGCGTATTGTTTTTCACAAAGGGGCCAACGATCAAAATAGGCTTTCACGACTCCAGAAGCATCAAAGATGTCTTTCGTGATACTGGTGACCAGGCAACATTCCTTACCATTATCCCAACGAACATGGACTGCACGACTTTCATAGATATAACCGGATTCCTTTGAATCAACCAATTCAATGCGGCAGTCTGTCAAGGAGGCTGCTCCATAAGTATAACGTTCTGATGGCAAAAGGTGCTTGAATTTGCGTTGATGAATTTGGTTGGTATCCAAGATAGTAATGTAGTGGTAGCCCTCGGACTTTTCAAAAGCCCTAAGTGTCCCCACAGCATTGCCAGCCCCATCAATGATTAAGGCTCGACTACAGTGTGACTTCTTGGAACGTCGTTGTGAGTTTTCATTCAAAAGTTCATCCAGATGCTCCATCGAACGTAACGCATTGTTTTGCAAATCGGCATTGCCTGAAAAAGTTCGAAAGTAAATCGGGCGTCCAAAACCATCATGGATAACGACTTGTTCCAAGCAACTCATAACCCAGCCCAACATGGTCGCTTTTCCTTTGCGGCATCGTTTTGATTACCACAAAGGTTTAACATTCCCATCAATGTAATAATAGGCTATTTTGTGATTGGTTGAATCATATTGTTCCCAAAATTTGCTCCAAAATCGTGCATTGCAGTTAATTAATTCAGAGGAAACTTGAAGATATTTCAATTCTCTGAGATATTTGTCAATAGTCGCATTTTTATAATTGTAACCACAGGCATATTGCAAAGCGTTACCTAAAGGTTTATCCAGACTTCGCATGGCGCCATTATTCGTCACTAATGGCAAAAGCAATACCGCTAAATTTTTCCGGTTGAAATTGTTTATTTTTCTTTCGTAGAGTGATAAACAGGAGAAATCTTTATCTTTGACTTTATCTGAAACAGATAAGAATTTATTTTGGCGAACGTGAGCAAGCTGATTATAACGCGGCGAGAATGTGCCATTTCGTCTACGTGCGTGAATGTGGTCACCCGTTCCACGCCCATCGCCGTAATATTCAGATTGTTTCACCTGGTGTAAACGTTCTTGAATTGTTCTATTCCAATGTTCCATAATTCCTGTATGCTGGGCTATGGCCGCAAAAATTTCAATGCCGGCCAACGGGGCCATTTCTTGCATGGCGGCCTTTTGGGAGACCATGTAAGAAAGTTTTAATTGGCGTCTTAACTGGTTAATACGACTGGTACTTAGCTTAATTTCCCATTGACTTTGCAATTCATATTGCAAGTCGGTTGAGAATAAATGACGGTTGTAAGCAAAAATACCTCGAAGCATTTGCGATTGCTCTTGTGTAAGTTTGCGGGCATTTCCTTGACAACGTTTATCTGCAAGCCCTGCTTTACCGTCAAGGCGATAGCATTTTTTCAATCGGGAATATTGTCGAATACCAATCGGTGTCGAATGTGTTGAAAAGTAATCTTTCTCAGTTGATTTCGATTTTTTAACGCGATTGAAAAGTTTGAAAAAAATTTTTACTCTCTTTTTTTTGGTAGAAACCATTGACCGTCCTCGTCCAAAGTACAGTTTCTAAAATTCTACACGACGGTCATGGTCAATGTCAATAGAAAAAGGACATTTAAATTATCCGTTATATAAAATAGCCGATAGTCATGCATGGGAAGATAATCATGGGAAGAATACGCTTAGCAGGAAGGGGATCGTGTCGCGCTATGCTCATGTCTGCGTAAGT